>JACUTP010000159.1 GCA_014859785.1 Candidatus Methanoperedentaceae archaeon
ACGCAAACCCATGGCTCTGTTGAGATAGCCAGGTTCGCGGTATATAATAATAAATTAAAAGTCACTTATTTAACCCATCATGTCAAGTACACAACATGAAAGGCGTGTACGTCCTGCTCATGAAACTCAACAATGACACCACCATTACCATCGGAAAACTCGGCACATTCCTTTTCAAGAAAGGCTTTTACGCATACACAGGCTCGGCACTCGGAACAGGAGGCTTCAGGCGCGTTACCCGGCACTTCAACGTGGCAAAAGGTGAAAACACCACACGGCGCTGGCATATCGACTATCTTTTACATCATCTGGAAGTAATCTGCGCCGTAACTGTTCCCACAGGTGACGACCTGGAATGCCAACTTTCTACTGAGCTTGCTGCCGTTATGTGCGGCATTCCAGGATTCGGGTGCAGCGACTGTTCATGCCCATCTCACCTGTTCTTTAGCGACACGGATATAACCGGAATGGTTACAAATACCTGCAAAAATTTGACTGGAAACGAAAGTATCATAATAAGCCCGCCCAATTAGTGGTCATATGGACATTGGAATTATCGGCGGTTCAGGATACACAGGCGGTGAACTCCTGCGCCTTCTGGCACAGCATCCTGAGGCAAATGTTGTAGCTGTGACATCGCGCAGGCTAAAAGGACAGGACGTTTCCAAAACCCACAGGCATCTTAGAAAAATATATGACCTCAAATTCGAAGACCCTTCACCGCAGGATATTGCCAGCCGGACAGACATTGTTTTCACAGCTGTGCCGCACGGTACTGCCATGCAGGTTGTGCCAGGTCTTATTGATGCAGGGGTAAAAGTCATTGACTTAAGCGCTGATTACAGGTTAAAGACCGATATTTTCGAGAGTACTTACAATTTAAAGCATACCGACCCGAGAGAGGCTGTGTACGGTATTCCTGAACTTCATCCCGAAGTGGCAGGACAGTCATTTATCGCAAATCCGGGCTGTTACCCGACAGGTGCGTCACTTGCGGCAGCCCCGCTTGCTGATGCCGGGATAATCGAACGTGTTGTATTTGATTCAAAAAGCGGCATATCAGGAGCGGGCGCCGATCCATCACAGGTTTCCCATTACCCGAACATGGCAGAGAATATACAGGCATACAAGCTGACAAACCACAGGCACAGGGCAGAAATTGTGCAGGAGCTGTCAAGGCTTGACAAAGGTATTGAAAGTGTCAGTTTCACGCCGCATGTCATCCCGTCAGTACGCGGCATCCTGACAACAGCGCATGTTTTCATAGAAAAGCAAACGGACAGAGATGAAGTGGGCAGGATTTACAATGACTTTTACAGGGATAAACCGTTTATCAGGATGATAGACAGCATCCCCATGCCTGGAAATGTGCGCGGCTCGAATTTCTGCGACATTGGTTTTGAGGTTGATAAATTCAGCAACAGGATAGTGGTTATCTCAGCGATAGACAATCTTGTAAAAGGAGCATCCGGTCAGGCAATCCAGAATATGAACCTTATGTTCGGGCTGGACGAGATAACGGGTCTCTGGACACCTGGTGTTGCTCCGTGAGGTTAAAACATGAAAATAAAAGACGTAATGAACAAAAGCGTGATTACATGCTCTCCTGATGATTCACTTGGGGAGGTTGCAAGGCTGTTGAGGGAGAACAATATAAGCGGCATGCCTGTAGTAGAAGAGGAAAACATCGTGGGAATGGTTTCAGAGGGCGACCTGCTAAAATTATTCTATTCTCCTGAAAGTTCAGGTGAACTGTGGCTTCCCAGCCCTTTAGAGATTATCGAAATCCCGATACGCAGTATCATGCGCCTTGAGGAGACAAAAAAAGCACTTGCTGATATGACACAGAAACCGGTGCGGGATATTATGGAAAAAAATGTTCATACCATTTCCCCTGAGGACACACTTGAAGAAGCGTCAGGCAGGATAACCAGGTACAGGGTTAACAGGCTTCCGGTAGTTGAAAACGGGAAACTTGTAGGAATCGTTGCACGAAGCGATATAATCAAAGGCTTATCAACATCACAGGAATGATGCTGGAATAATATATGAAGGTCATAGAAGGCGGAATCTGTTCGGTCAGGGGAGTAAAAACCAGCGGGATTAAACAGGGCAAGAATGGTCTTGCAGTTATTATAACAGACGGCAGGCATATTGCAACTGCTGGTGTTTTTACGAGGAATAAGGTAATAGCAGCCCCGCTTGTAATTACAAGGGAGCATCTCGGGAAAGGGAACCTGAAAGCAATAATCGCTAACAGTGGGTGCGCCAATGCTTTTACAGGGGAAAAGGGGCTGGAAGATGCGCGCTGGATGGCAGGAATACTTTCGGAAAAGGTTGGATGCCTGCAAGAAGAAATAGGGGTTGCATCAACAGGTGTCATAGGGCGAAATATCGATAAAGAAATTATAAAAAAGCAGCTTGATGAGATTTTTCCCAATCTTTCAAGTACGGATGAGGCGGGAACTTCTGCAGCACGTGCAATAATGACAACAGACAGAGTTCCAAAGAAGATAGCGGTCGAGCTTGGTAATGGCGTCCTGATAGCAGGTATTGCCAAGGGTTCGGGGATGATAGAACCCGATATGGGGACAATGCTTGCTTTTTTGTATACTGATGCACGTATTCAAGAAGGGACAATTGACAACTGCCTTAAAAAAGCGGTTGATAAAAGCTTTAATATGGTTGTGGTTGACGGGGATACAAGCACCAATGACATGGTTTTACTCACGTCAACAGGTTACAGGGACTGCACAGAATATGAATTCCAGCAGGGTCTTGAGCTTGTGTGCCAGTCTCTTGCAAAGATGATAGCAAAAGACGGGGAAGGCGCAACAAAACTTATTGAGGTGCGGGTGACAGGTGCTGCAACTCCCGATGATGCAAAGAAGATTGCCAAGGCGATTGTGCGCTCACCTCTTGTCAAGACGGCAATATTCGGGAAAGACCCGAACTGGGGGAGGGTTGTGGCAGCAGCAGGATATTCGGGCGCCGGGATCGAGCAGGATAAGATTTCCCTCACCTTCATAGCGGGTAATAAAGAGGCGGTACTTGTCGATTCAGGAAAAATTGTCGAAGGTAAGCTGGACATCCTGGAAGAAATTATGGGCAGCGATGAGATTATAATTGAAATAGATATAGGGCTTGGAAAAGACGCGGCTACTGCGTGGGGCTGTGACCTGACATACGATTATGTTAAAATTAATGCCATGTACACGACTTGACATGTTTATTTTTCCTCAATAACAAACGTGCAGTGCCCGTCTCCTGTTCCGTAACATTCTGTTTCCTGCACATAATACCCCGTACCAAGCCTGTTTGAAAGAATACTTTCTATAATCCCCTCATCCATGGAACATAATTTTTTCCCGACATTCGGCATCTTGCAGCAATGATGACAGGAGTCGATACGGACGGCTGAGCCATAATTATCGATTATTGACATCACGCCCATATTGTGTTTTTTCCAGAATACGGACAACTCGTTTAAAATTCCCTCCATATCATTCGATTTAAAACCTTTCATGATTTTTGTTCCAAAATCAGTCCCCAGCTTTCTAAGGAGAGGGTTTGGGTCTATGCCGTATGCCTCCATACCGAACCGGATGGTGCAGAAAAGGTTTTCCCTGAAGGTACCCCCGTTCAATATCGAAGTAGCAAAGGTATCCATCTGGTTATCATAGTGCTCCCACATGGGTTTTTCAGAATACGCAAGATAAAGTGAATTCAGGACAAAATACTTCTTTCTTTTATCATTGGGAAAAGTCCTGTTTTCTATAAGGGTCAGTTTCTGGAGGTCGTTGAGATGGACAGAAATTGTGGATTTGGCTTTCCCTGTCTGTTCCACCAGTTCTTCAAAAGATGTCATGCCTTTCTTCAGGATTTCAAGTAACTGCAATTTCACAGGACTGTCCAGAGCCACAATGCCCTCACTGGTTGCGAAAATTGTAGTAATCCGGTTATGTTCCATCATTTCAAAATAGTTTTTGTAATATAAATACTGTTCGTTTTTGTACGAAATAGTGGATTTGTGGGGATATGGGTGGGAGATTCGGTTTGGGTTGGTGATTATCCTGGTGTACAATATATTACCGTGACTGCTGGGTGAATGATTC
>JACUTP010000160.1 GCA_014859785.1 Candidatus Methanoperedentaceae archaeon
AAATTCCGAATACGGTTATCCTGGAACTTGAAGTTTTTTTCATCAAGTGTAAAAACTATTAAAGGTATTTGATTATTGAGAGAAAAAAAGGTTTTTTGGGGACTAAAACAACGGGTTCATGATTCTATAGGGCAAAAGCTAATTAATCATAAATCTTATTCTGGGACTGTATAAATGGATATTTTAAATGTATTGAATACCGGACATATATTAAAGGAAAACATAAGCCCATGCAGATAAGAACGTGGTTCGGTGTATTTGAACTCACAGGTGACAGGATTGACAGCGTGGAATTAGTCCCGAAAGACACAGACCTGATAACAGGCTTATTACTCGAAGAACCGCTGCTTATGAGAGGCAAAGTTGCATGTACTGACCTTCGCGACCTTGCCGTTGAATACGGTTTTGTTGATTCCGGGGATGAATACGACCGCCTTTTGCATGAGCTTAATATCGAACTTGTCAAAAAACAAATGGCGCTCGCTGTTACACCTGACAGGCAGGTAATCGCAGCAGTCGAGGCGCTTGATGACATCAACGAAACCACAAACATACTATCCGAAAGGCTGAAAGAATGGTACATGCTCAACCATGGTGAAACCCGCCTCAGGGGAGTGGAACTTGCAAACCATATACTCAATACGGAATACGCATGCGGCGGACAGGAATCCATTAGCAGTTTCGCCTCATCACTTATCGGGTTATACGAAACCCGTTCTTCAATAGAAAAATCCCTAAAAGATAACATGGAAGCCCTTGCGCCAAACCTGACAAACATTGCAGGCTACATCCTTGGTGCGCGCTTACTCAGCATTGCCGGAAGCCTTGAAAAACTCGCTTCCATGCCTTCAAGCACGGTACAGGTACTCGGTGCAAACAATGCTCTTTTCAAGCACCTGAAAGGAAAAGCCCCCTCCCCTAAACACGGGGTTATATTCAGGCATCCTTTCATAAACAGCGCGCCGAAAAAACTGCGCGGGAAAATAGCGCGGGCTGTGGCGTCAAAGATTTCAATAGCAGTGCGTTATGATTGCTACTCAGGGCAATTGAGGAAGGAGTTTGAAGGTGAGCTTGAAGCGAAAGTAACAGGTATCAGGAAAAAAAACTTTCCAAAACCTGGAAAATCACGATATTGAAAGCAGTCGTCCGTAAGGACTCTCGTAATAATACTTTGTGAATCCTGATAAGTCCGGGTTTTCACCGCCAAACAGCAGCCGTGAAAGAGATGGCCTGTTAGCGTACCTGACGTCTGGTTTACCCTCAATCCCGCCAAGCCTTGCAGCGACTTCTATCGCATCATCAAGGCTTCCGAATTCATCCACAAGCCCGAGTTCCTTTGCCCTTGCACCAGTGTATACCCTGCCGTCAGCCATGTCCTTGACCTGCCCAAGTGAAAGATTCCTGCCATCTGCAACAGTCTTTACAAACCTGCCGTAAACCTCGAAAACGACCTGGTCAGCATACATTTTTTCATCATCCGAAAGCCCTCTCCAGTCCCCGCCCATATCCTTAAACTCGCCTGATTTGGATACATAGAAAGAAATCCCCTCATCCTCATAGAACGCCGACCTGTTCTGGAACACCCATATAACCCCTATGCTGCCTGTTATTGTATCAGGATTCGCAATTATCCTGTCAGCAGGTGCGCTGATATAATAAGCAGCGCTTGCAGCCACATCACCCATGGAAACAACAATAGGTTTGTCTATTTTTTCCATTGCGGAAACAATTTCCTCAGCAGCGGCAGGGGAACCGCCTCCGCTGTTAATCCGCATTACGATAGCTTTTACACGCGAATTTTCTGCTGCATCGTTTAGGCTTTTCGTAATTTCCTCAGACGTTGCAACTCCTAAACCTGACGGGACACTGCCTGTCAGCATCACGCCCTGGACATAGATTACCTCAACCCTGTTCGCGCCGGGTTTCCCTAAACTATCGCCGCCTATGATTATGTAGAAGCTTCCTGCTATTATAGTAAACAGGACAAAAACTAACACAAGATATATTATTGTTTTCCTTGATGACCCGCTCATTATACAGACAATGCAATTATGTTAACAAATACTTAACTACTCGTAATCACACAAGCCGTGCTCAAGGTACCTTGCATTACTTGCGTTTACGAAACCATCGCAGACCTCTTTCGGGTCCCCGTCCATCACAATATGACCCTTGTCTATCAATACCGCCCTCTGTGCCACCTCTTTTATGAAGTCTATATGATGGCTTACAAATATGATTGTAGTATTGAATGTCTTAACAAGTTTCTTCAGTGCATTTGCAACATCCCGCAGTGTCATCGGGTCAAGGTCGCCGAACGGTTCGTCAAGAAGGAGGACCGACGGTTTTGTTGCCATCGCAATAGCAAGTGCTGCCCTCACATTCTCGCCGCCGCTCATCTGGTACGGCTTGACATCAAGAATGCTCAACGGCAAATCCACAGCTTCGAACAAAGGCTCTGCATAATTCATAACCTCTGTCAGCGGGTAAGCGGGGAACAGCTGTGTGAGGATTTCAGGTGTATAACCCATTTTCGCAAGCACGTCCCTTAAGTTCTCAGGCGGCATATCGGTAAACCTGTAAAGTTCATCAAGGTCTTTATCAGATACACCAAGTTTTTTTGCGCGTTTCCTTGATTCTTCAACTACATTCTGCCCCTTAACACCCAGCCTGAATGCAAGCTGCTGCCTTATCGTGGAATGAACTCCGAGGGCAAACTCCTGGTACATGATACTGGTCATCCGCCTGACTTCCATTCTCCTGGGGGAATAGGTGGACATTTCAACCCATTCATCACCGACAAGAAATTCTATCTCACCATCATCCGGGAAGTTAAGCCCGTCCATGGCATGGAGAAGTGTGGTTTTCCCCGCACCGCTTGGACCAATAAGTGCGACAATCTCACCCTGCTTGAAATCAAGACTTATGCTGTCAAGGTCAAGTACCTCACCCTGCCTGATAAGCCAGTATCTCTTGGAGAGATTTTCAACTTTGATTATTGTCTTGTCCTCTGTACGCACCGGCATGGGTACGGCAGGTTTCATGCCTTTCATGAATTTTTTCAGGACATCTCCGGGTTTGCCTTCATCGATAATCTTCCCGTCATCCAGCCATATCACCCTGTCGGCAAGATAGGAATGTACCTCTGGTAGGTGGGAAACAACAATGGTTTTCAGATTGAGCTTCTCATTCACATTCTTTATGGTATCGAAAACAGCCTGCTTTGTTGCAGGACATGTCATGGTTGCAGGCTCATCAAGAAGAAGCAAATCAGGATTTGCGGCAAGCTGCCGTGCAATCAGCAACCTCTGTTTTTCCCCGCCGCTCAACACGGATGAGAAATGTTCTGCTTTACTGTCAAGATTAACAAGTTTCAGGTATTCAATGGATTTTTCATATAATTCATCAAAATACGGTGCATCTTTTTCCGGAAGGGCTTCGTAACCAACCTTATCAGCATAAAGACGGCGCAAGACGCTTTCATAAGTAGCCCCGCTCCATAACCCGAAATTCCTCTGGAGATGGATTGCGGTCATTTTCTTAAGCTTTATAAGGTCTGCCGCTGATGCGTCAGGTGTTATCTTGAAACCTTCAAGTTCAAAATCACCGCTATCAAACGGCTCAACACCGCGCAGAGTCTTAAGAAGCGTGGTTTTTCCTCCACCGCTTCTTCCTATTATACCGAGAATTTCACCGTCTTTTAATTCGAAACTGATTCCGTCCAGTACCCTGATTTTATCAGAGTCGATTATATAGTCTTTAACAAGATTATTTACTTTAAGCATTGAAAGCCTCCAGAATATACTGCAATTGATAATCACAACAATATAGTACTTTTCTAATGTTTGAACGTCTATATATCATTGATGGTTGATAATGAGATTCTGGATAGGGAAAATCCAATTACCCCTATTATTTTAACTCGAATCTGTGCGTATTTAAAACCCATCGACAACTTTATTTAATATCCCGTCATACATTGTGCACATT
>JACUTP010000161.1 GCA_014859785.1 Candidatus Methanoperedentaceae archaeon
ATAGTATTTCCGGCAATATATACCATAATCTAATCCCTTAAAAAATTATGCCTTATGGTTTTCGTACAGCGGGTAAAAGGTTACTAATATATATATATTCCAAATTAACATTACAATGATTCAATCTTTCCAGGCATTTCATCCATCCTGTACTTCCACTTGAAAATCACAGGCATTTCATTGATTTCATCAAGATATTGACAAATGCGTTCAATCAACTCATTTTTACCTGAAACTCTTATTCCCCTCAACATGCTTCTTGTCATTTTACTGAAAAAACTCTCAATAATATTCAGCCAGGAAGCATGTTTTGGAGTAAAAACAAATTGAAATCTTTGCGGGACAGTTTCAAGATATTTTTGGGTTTCTTTTGATGTATGCATTTTGAGATTGTCAAGAATGACAACTATCTTAATTTTTTCTGGATAATATGAATCCAAGTCTTTTAGAAATTCAATAAATTCAATGCTCCGATGCTTATCTCGTACCTTGTAATGAATTACTCCGGTAAATAGATCAATTCCAGCCAGCAATGAAAGAGTCCCATAACGAATATATTCATAATCACGCGATACTGTTGGATGTTCCCCTTCTACTGGCATCAAATCAGGATATTTATTGCCAATTGCCTGTATTCCTGGTTTTTCATCATATGAAACAATCACCATATCGACCTCACCCCCTTCAGACTTCAATTTTTTCAATAATTCCACTTTCTTGTAAGTATGTAATACAACAACGCTTTTTGCATCAAAATCAGGATCTACTTGATGAATATAAGATGCAATTTTATGAGGTTTTATGTTACTGGCTCCAAGGATTTTTGATATTGTCCCGGAAGAAATCTTTGAAGCTTCAGGAAATCCCATTGCTGTGCTGTTTTTCTTAATATGTTCAGCTAACAATTTGTGTGTCCATAGTTCATGTGGATATCCAACATCCTTTGGCTTCTTACATGCAATTGAAATAATCCATGCACGAGCCTCACCTGTGATCTCTGGTGGTTTGCCACTTCTTGGAAGATCATCGATTGCTTCTTCGATTCCATATGCAAGAGCTTTATTGATGCATCGAATGACTTTTTGACGGTTTGTCCCCATTTTTTCTGCAATTTGAGAATCGTTTATACCTTGATGAGAATAGAGCAGGATTTTTGCTCTTTCTACTTCTCTTAGAGGTGCGGTGCGAGACGTGCTTAGGGATTTTAAATTTTTGAGTTCTTTATCGGTCAGTTGAAGTTTCGAGCGCTGGCTTAAAAATGGCATATTATTATATTAGCGCCTTTACTAATAAATATTGTTATGTTATTTTGGAATTGTTATACTAAACCATGCAAAAATCCAGGCAAAAATGTGAAAAGCCGATGCTTCAAACCAACGTTAAATATATATAGCATTACCCCAGATAGTTTAGGTTACGGGGTGTTTTATAGACTGTATAGACTCATTCCGGGGAGTAGAATATGAGCATATATGAAAAAATGATAAACGAAGCCTTGGCAGCGCAGAAAGCCGATGTCGGGGTCATAAAGAAAAAAAGGGGTACGAAATTTAAACTGAGTGACGCAAAGCCTTACGTGGATGCGGTCAACGGAATGAAACCAGGTGCCGGACAGGCAAAAACTGTCTTTGACCTGCATATAAATTCTGTCAATGCACACTACGATGTACTGAGCGGTCTGACAGACACGGTAAGGGAAGAGGACGACCCGTTTGTTGAACATTACCAGACCCCGCCAATACTTGAATTACTGTATGACGAAGACCCTGTGTTTCGGAAATCTACGGATAAGTTCATCCAGGCACTTGCAGATAACGAAGCCCTTATAGGAAAAGAATCTATCAGGCGCTACGGTGGTTTCTACGGACCTGTCTGTGTTGTGGACTTCGCCTTCTCACCAGGTTCCACCAGCAATGTGGTTAACAGGATACTGAATAAAATGACAATTCCTGACCCCCACAAAGAGGCAATACTTTCAGCCAAATCATGGGGTATGGACACATCCTACGGTATCGGTGCTGCCTTCCAGGCATCTATCGAGGACGGCAAGACAGCAAAGGAAGCAGTCGAAGATGAAATTGCCATGCTGCAAATGGTTTATGACAAACCCGTGGATGCACAGGTCAAACTCATGACAGATGCAGGTCATACTTCATTTGACACACGGAAATATATGGAACAGTACAGGAAGAAGATGAAAGACACCATCATTGCAGCCAAGGAAGATGGTGTAAATTATGGTAATATAGTAACAGTGCCGGCATACTGTGTCGGTGATATAGCACACCATATCTCCCAGTCCATGTTCAACATGTGCAAGGACGATGTGACAATGGCTATTATCGAGGCTGAGTCACAGGTGCTTGAGAATACCCTGAAGGCAGGACTGGCTGCGGGATTCAAGAATCCTGAAGCTGTGCTGAACCTGGCAACAGGAGCTACTGCTGTTGGTACGGCATACATACTTGAAAAAGACGGGTTCACAGCTTCCATGGTAATTGACCTGCTGACCAAGCGCTATACCAACTATGTACAGCTAAACCCCAAAAGGGGAGCGGCAGCAGAACTGCATAATGTGGACTTCATGGATATGCTGCTTCGCGGTTCGAAGCTTCTTGAGGTAAAGCCGATAGGCAAAGGCGGATTTGTGGGCGGCGTTAAGGTTGACCTGAGTCCAATCGACAAGAATGAAGTGCTTTCCAACCCGCAGAGATACACATATCCTGCATGTGCAATCACTGTCAGGTTCTCATCACTTATGCGGCTGGCTGATTTCCCGTGCCTGCTTACCAGTGAGCCTGTGACTGCAACCCTTATGACAAACCTCATAGCATTACACAAGGACTTGCCCGGGTCCCCGGCAAGAGGATGTAAGAGCTGTGCGACCTCGGACATGGTAAAAACACACCAGTACTGCCAGTGGGCAGAGGCTGTCTGAGGGGGCGTTGGCATGCATTGCTTCGTTTGTGCGCAGCAGGGTAAAGATACGGTTGCCATCGCAATGTGTATTATTTGCGGTATGGCACTATGCCAGGAACACCTGGTGCGGGAAGATATCGATATGTGGGAAGGAGGTTATCCTATCCCGCGCCAGAAGGCAAAGAAAAAGCTTCCGCGGATACTCTGCGGGGAATGCTATAGTGCATTGAAGTGAGGTGGTTTTATGGCAGAAATCGGAATATTGAAACGCTCTTTAGCTGAGTTAATTGGCACTTATGCCCTTGTATTCATCGGGGCTGGTGCTGCTGTGATAACCCTGCTGCTGGCAGAAGGACAGACCAATAAGGGCGGTTTTAATATCGGTATAGGGTACGGAGGATTGGGTGACTGGCTTGCGATTGGACTTGCATTCGGTTTTATCATAATGTGTATGATATACGTGTTCGGCCACATCTCGGGTGCGCATATCAATCCTGCTGTTACTATTGCCCTCTGGGCGACCAAGCGGTTCCCGTCAAAAGACGTGGTGCCGTATATAGTTGCACAACTGGCAGGCGCTGTACTCGGGGCAGTATCATTAGTAATGGTTCTGGGTACGAGAGCGGCGGCAATCGGCGGATTGGGTGCAACAGCGCCTTTTATGGGTGTTTCGTACGGGCAGGCAATAGTAAGTGAGGCGATTGCCACGTTTTTCCTTATGCTGACCATAATGGGTGTGGCTGTGGATAAACGGGCGTCTGGACAGTTTGCAGGGTTTGCGATTGGTATGGTGGTAGCAGTGGACATCATTGTTACAGGTAATATCACAGGTTCGTCATTGAATCCGGCGCGTACTTTTGGTCCGTATCTCGGGGATACATTGTTCGGAGGTCCGAATCTCTGGCAGTATTTCCCGATATATATTATAGGACCGATTGCGGGTGCTGTGATTGCAGCGTTCGTGTACGACTATATCGCAGGTTTGAAGGAAGCCTGAGCAGGGCTTTCTTTTTTTAACGTATAGGAAAGTATAAACGCATTTTCTTATCCCCTTGCTGGAA
>JACUTP010000162.1 GCA_014859785.1 Candidatus Methanoperedentaceae archaeon
TTGATCGGGATATTTTCGACCGGCTTTTCTTTTTGACAAGTTCATAGAATTGATCCGCCTCGATCTCGGAAAGTGTTGCCACCCTGCACATGCCGGGAATGTCGGTGTACTCGCCATCCGGGAACTTCTCTTTCAGCATTTCTGTGCTGCCGTTTGTTGTTTCAAGTTCCTCGCCCCTGTAAAGCCGCACGATATTGGCAAGTAACTCGAGCTGGTCAGGCAAGAAATCACGATGGGCGCGGTCAATCTGCCTGTAGATGTGCCGGGCATCAATGAAAAGAATCTTATAACTTCTATCTGTGTTCTTCTTCCCTTTATCGAGGAACCACAGTGTACACGGCAGGGTCACAGTATAGAAGAAATTTGAGCCAACAGCCACCATAACATCCACAGCGCCGGCTTCTATAAGACCTTTTCGTATATCCTGCTCACTCCCACGAGCATCACTTGCAGAATTTGCCATAATAAATCCCGCGCGACCGCTTTCATTCAGGGCGCTGTAAAAAACCTGTATCCAGAGATAATTGGCATTATCAGGCTTCGGTATGCCAAATGGGAAACGGGGATCATCCTTAATCCTCTCTTTATCTACCCTGTCCACATTAAAAGGCGGATTTGCCATTACGAAACTGAACCTGCCAACGCTTTTATGAATATCCTCATAATAGGTGTTCCCTTCACGAATATCACCTGATAGACCATGTACTGCAAGGTTCATCTTACAAAGACGCACAGTCTCAGTGGTCTTTTCCTCACCATATACACTTATCTCAGCACCGGGATTCTTTTTGTGGTTCTTTACAAACCGCGCACTCTGCACGAACATACCCCCAGAACCGCAGGCAGGGTCATAGATGCGCCCGTGGTAAGGTTCAATAATCTCCACAATTAGCTTGACAATAGATGTTGGAGTAAAGAACTCACCTCCTTTTTGTCCCTCACTCATTGCGAACTTGCCCAGGAAATACTCGTATATCTTACCGAAGGCATCTCCTTCAATGTCCATGGGAACAGAGTTGAAGGTCTTTAACAACTCCACCAGCGTGCTGTTTTTCCAGATGATTATAATTTCTTGAAATAGTATTTTTCTTTTAATCTATTATAACCGTTTAATGAAATAGACCTATACTATATAGTAATTAACTATATATATTATAATCTCCCTCTGTAAATCCCAAGGAGGATAAACACATGGAAATTACCTCAGATAAAACCGAACAAAAAAATTCTATAAAAAGCCAGTGTTGTAGTTGTATAAACTTAAATAATGGTTGTAACAAATTTACCTACGGGAGTTAAAATATGAATAACATAAGTGCACATCAATCAGTCATACAGATGTATGAAGTAATGAAGAAAGACGGCATCACGAACACCTTTGACCGTTTTACTGCGCAGGGTAACCGATGTACGTTTTGCAGCACAGGTTTGAGCTGCCAGCTATGCAGCAACGGCCCGTGCCGGCTGAAAACCAACACCGATAGAGGTGTTTGCGGAATAGATGGCGATTCCATGGCAATGCGCAATTTCCATCATCTGAACATAATGGGGACAACTGCATACACATTCCATGCAAAGGAAGTGGCAACGACCTTAAAAGCCACAGCAGAAGGCAAGACGCCATTTACCATCAAAGATGAAGCAAAACTTCGGGATTTTGCAGCAAAACTCGGCATAAAAGGCGAAAAAGGACTTCTTGGCACGAAAGAGCCATCAGTCAACGAACTGGCTGGAAAGGTCGCAGACGCAATCCTTGCAGGCATCCACACAGACTCAGACAAAGTTCTTAACATGGTCGAGATATTCGCCCCTGAATCCAGGAAAAAGGTATGGAGGGAACTCGGGATAATGCCGGGAGGACCTGTTGAAGAAGCAATGGATATGGCTACATCCAGCATGACAAATGTCGACGGGGATTATGTCTCACTTGCATTAAAGTCGCTGCGCCTTGGCATAACCACAATCTACGGCGCCCAGATTCCACTTGAACTGGGGCAGGACATACTGTTTGGCACGCCTATGCCCCATGAGCATAATGTGGATCTCGGGGTCATCGAGCCTGAATACGTGAACATCGCGGTCAACGGGCATGAGCCATTCATAGGTGCAGCGCTCATAGCGGCGGCACACAAGCCAGGGAACCAGCAAAAAGCAAAAGATGCCGGAGCTAAAGGATTGCATATCATAGGCTCTATCGAGACCGGACAGGAACTGCTTCAGCGCTTTGAGAAAGACGATGTGTTTGTGGGACTTACCGGCAACTGGCTCAGCATCGAGGCTGCACTGGCAACAGGCGGAATAGATGTCTTTGCCATGGACATGAACTGCTCACCCCCCGCACTTGCCGGGTATCAGGATAAGTATAATGTCAGGCTCGTATCGGTCTCCAAGCTCGTTGCCATGCCTGGTGTGGACACAAAGATTCCCTACAAACCTGAAAAAGTCGAAGCGCAGGCACAGGAACTCATTGACCTTGCGCTTGAAAACTTCAGGAAGCGCAAATCAGCAGGATTTGTAAACCACAACCTTCCGACACAGAAGACTGTCACGGGATTCTCAGCAGAAGCATGCCTTGGCGCACTTGGCGGCTCACTTGACCCGCTTCTTGATGTCATAAAGAACGGGACAATAAAAGGTGTTGTTGCACTTGTAAGCTGTACCACACTAAAGGACAGCGGACAGGATGTCAACACCATTGCCATTGCAAAGGAACTCATCAAGCGCGATATAATGGTCATCAGCGCAGGCTGCGGCAATGCTGCACTCCAGGTCGGAGGGCTGACAACCCTTGAAGCGAAAAACGAAGCAGGACCCGGTCTTAAAGCCGTTTGTGAACAGCTTAATATCCCGCCTGTATTGAGTTATGGGACATGCACAGATACAGGAAGGATAATCATGCTTGTCACAGCAGTGGCAGATGCCCTCGGTGTTGACCCTTCACAGCTTCCGGTGGCAGTGACCGCACCTGAATACATGGAGCAGAAAGCAACCATTGACGGTGTGTTTGCAGTGGCATTCGGTCTGTATACCCATGTAGCCCCGCTTCCGCCTGTCGGAGGCGCGCCAAACCTTGTGAAACTCCTGACCCAGGATGTGGAAGGGCTCACAGGCGGGAAGTTTGCTGTAGAAACAGACATGGTAGAAGCTGCTAACGGGATAGAGGCCCACATCATGAAGAAGAGGGCTGCGCTTGGAATATAAACGATAAAATAAGAGTGACGATGCGCCAGCCTCCAGGCGCATCTTTTATTTTTTTATTCTTTCTTCCTGAAAGCCAGGAAATATACAGCTGCGAACATAACAAGCGTGGCAAAAGCCGTTACGGAATTTGTTGAGACCGTTTCTATTTCTTCAGGAACTGGAGTTTGCTGCCGGGCTGGTGTATCTTCCGGGGTTAAAGTAGCTTCCGGAGTTGATAATGGTGTTTCTGATACTGGAAAATCACTGGCGTCACCCGGGAAAGTTAAATTGCGGATTTCCTCAATATTTGTAAACCCATCCCCGTCAGAGTCCAGGGATTCGATATTTCTCATTGCCTGTTCCGGATTAGTTCGACTGAAATCAATATCACTTCTCAAATCAGTACCATATGCATTCCAGCTTACAGGCGGAGTGGTAGAAGCCATGCATGTCTGGCATGAATCGAGTTTTGTACCTGAAACATCATACAGTTCTGTAAACTTACCTTTAATGAAAATATTTGCAAGAGAGTGCTGGACCCCTGCAAAAGCAATTATTGTAATTACAAGTATTACAAGTATTTTCCTGTTCATAATATAACCTCCCTGAATATATTTCCTTAGATTTTACTCCCTGATTTAAGGTGTTTTTTATGATATAAATTATTTTCGCAGCGCCTGGCTTTGGGACTATGGCATCAATAAACCGTTGTATTGGTGTTATAAAAGTTAAACTCCTGTTTATGTTTGGAGTGATATCTTTGGAGGCAACTTATATCAGCAGATTACGTTAGC
>JACUTP010000163.1 GCA_014859785.1 Candidatus Methanoperedentaceae archaeon
GTGCAAGATTGGTGCGAACAAACCGGTAATATCACCGGGAACGCATGATTAAAGCCACGGATACATTTAATAGAATCTTGAAACTAACAGTAATGGAAGATGATATCCGAAATTCTCCATGAAGTAATAAAATACGACGGCTTGCAGATTGCCCCCCTCTGGGCATACGGCAATGGTATAAAGGGCGATTCCATCGTGGCTTTTCACGGTCCAATGGATGTAACACCCGACAACATGAAGGACTTTGAGGATGAGAAGGCGAACAGGATCATTAAAGGAGATAACCTTATCCACTTTATCGTTGAGAGGTTCAATTCCCCGGCAAACATGCGGCTTGCTTATTACATGCAGCGCCTTCTTATTGTCTGCATACGTGACGTTCTTGCCAAACAAGGAATTAAAACACGAAGGGAGGGTGATGACCTGTTTGTGGATGACGGAAAGCTTACGGTTAGTATCGCAAGCGCGGGTGTTTCAAGCGAGAAAATACACTGCGGAATAAACATTACAAACAGCGGCACGCCTGGTGACGTTAAGACTGCCGCACTCAGGGATTTGGGGATCAGTGACTGGGAAAGCATTGCACTGGAAATTTCCGAAACATTTGTCAGGGAAATCGAGGATATTGAAGGCGATATTGCCAAGACCAGAAGTTTATGAAAGGGAGTGTGAGGGCTGGAATTTTACTGATGCTCCTTGCAATAATATTTATAAAATGAAATGGATGTTAGGTCAGGAAGTTAAGTATTTTCAAGGATACTTGCTTTTAACCTGCAAAGAAGGTACATAACATGGTGGAAGAAACAGGGAAAATACTGGGAAACGGTTTTGGTACGTACACAAGGAATGTCAATATCGCAGTTCCTTTTATACTCAATTTACTCGCAACTGGTATTTTTACGATAGTGATGTTTGTTGCAGGTGTGGCTGCCATATTCGGCTCGTCGTTGTCTGATATTGAAAGTGTTGCCACACCTGAGGAAATTTTAATGGTTTTAGTTCCCATGATAAGCCAGAATATCACGGAAATTGTGTTACTGGGTATTATTTTCATACTGGTTTACATGCTTATCCAGTCATTCTTCACAGCAGGCGCAATAGGTATGGCAAGACAGGCAACCGAAACCGGGACATCTGACCTGTCAACGATGATAAACGACGGTAAAAAAAATGCTGTAAACCTGTACCTTGCCAATATACTTGCCGGATTGTTTATGCTGGCAGGAATCGTATTTCTTGTTCCAGGCGCACTGAAAGGAGGCATATCTTTATCATCCCCTGATACTGGAGCGGTCTTACTGCTGGTTATCGGGATTTTGTTATGGGCTGCGTATATGCTTGTCCTGAGCATCGTGCTGGCATTATACAGTTACGCACTTGTGGTTGAAAACCTGGGACCGATAGACGGGATAATTAAAGGCGTGGATTTTTTCAGGACACATAAGTTTGATGTGCTCCTGCTCTGGATTATCCAGATAGCAGCTGTAATAATCCTGTCGATTACAGGGGAAGTTATGGCGCTTGTTCCTGTAATAGGCACGGTCTGGTCTTTTATCGGCATGTTTATCAGCGTTGCTGTTATTGCGCCCCTGACAACCATCTGGTGGGTCAGGCTTTACATGTCAGGAACAGGGAAAAAACTCTATTTTAACGAACTGCTCTTACATCCCAATGACCTTGGGAAGCTGGAAACAGATTAAATCGAATCAACAAACCTTTCAATCCTGCCAAGTGCTTCTGAAAGTTCCTCACGCGAGGTTGCATAAGAGCACCGAAGATATCCTGCACCGCATTCCCCGAACACATCACCAGGTACAACAGCCACTTTCTCCTCTTTTAAAAGCCCGCCTGCAAACTCTTCAGAGGTAAGACCGGTAGTTTTGATACTCGGGAATGCATAAAATGCACCTTTTGGCTCGAAACAATCAAGTCCCATTTTGTTAAGCCCGCCCACGATAAGCCGCCGCCGCCTGTCGTATTCCCGTACCATCTTCCTCATTTCACCGTCGCCGTTTTTAAGCGCCTCGATAGCACCAACCTGGGCTGTGATTGGAGCGCAGAGCATGGTATACTGGTGGATTTTCGTCATTGCGCCGATTATCTCACCATCCCCTGCCGCATACCCGATGCGCAGTCCGGTCATGGCATGTGATTTTGAAAAACCATTTAAAAGGATAGTCCTGTCCCGCATTCCTGGAAGTGATGCAAAACAGGTATGTGTGCCGTTATACGTGAGCCTGTCATAAACCTCATCCGAGATTACAATGAGGTCGTGCTCGTTAACCACGTCAGCAATATCTTCAAGGTCTTTCCGTCCCATGACCGCACCTGTGGGATTGTTGGGATAACTCAGTACAAGCGCCTTTGTCCTGTCTGTGATATTTCTTTCAATCTGGTCGGCTGTTACCCTGAAATCATCTTCCTGGTATGTTGGCACTCGCACAGGCTTCCCGCAGGAGAAAACAACACCCGGTACATAAGAAACATAACACGGCTCAGGGATTATTACCTCATCGCCCGGATTGGTTATTGCCCTGAATGCAAGGTCTGTGGCTTCACTTACACCGGTTGTAACGAGGAGTTCATTGTCCGGATTATAACCCACCTGATATTCTGAGCTTATGTATTGTGAAAGAAGCTCCCTCAATTCCAGAAGACCGTTATTTGAGGTGTATGACGTTAAACCCTTCTCAAGAGAGTATATGCATGCTTCCCTCACATGCCAGGGTGTAATAAAATCAGGCTCTCCCACACCAAGGGAGATGATATCATCCATCCCGAGGACAAGGTCGAAAAACTTGCGTATCCCTGACGGAGGTATACTTTTTACAACTTCTGATATGTGTTTTCCTGGCATATAATCACGATGTTAAGGAGATACGGGTAAGCGTTCTGATTGTTCTCTTTCAAATAATATATCCCCGTCTTCTTTAAAAGTACGTAATACAAAATGCGTCACTGTTCCCTGCACCTGTTCAAGGGTTGCAATTTTTTCAGCAACAAAAAAAGCTACTTCTTTCATTGATTTGCCGCGTACTGTAAGGGACAGGTCATGGTCACCTGAAATGAGGCGGACAGACCTGACTTCATCGAACCTGGCAAGACGTTCTGCAATTGCATCGTATCCTGTTCTTGAGTGCAGGACAACCTTTATTTCGATAATGGCATAAACATATTCCTCGCCTGCCTTTTCCCAGTTGATAACTGTTTTGTATTTTCGGATTATGCCTGCTCTTTCCATCTCTTTGATATTTGAGGCGACCTCTGCTTCCGTACTCCCTGTCAGGGTTGCAATTTCTTTTGCCCCGATTTTCGGGTCGCTTTCAATTATCTCGAGTATTTCATTCATTGTCATGCCTCGCCTTTTTTATGTTTTTGTGGTATAATAGGCTTTGTGTTGTTTTTAATGAATAGGAATTTATCGATGCTGATAACCGTACGGCGTTACAGGTTATACAGTGGGATTTTCCGGGATTTGAATACTTTCATTCCACTTTTACCAAAATGTTATTAATCCTTCAAAAGCATGAATTGAGTGGGATGAACGATATAAAACGCCACGACAGGCATACAATATCGTTGCTGACAGACCATCTCGTGATTATTCCAAAATATCGCGGGAAAGTATTAACTGGCGAGGTTGCTTTTATTGCCGAGGGAGTTATCAGGGGGACATGCGCTGAGATGGGTATCAAGCTCATAGATATTGCAGTGAACATAGACCACGTGCACATATTTTTCCAGTACCCACCGAAATATTCAGTAAGTTTTATTGCAAAGAAAATTAAAGGAAGAAGTAGCAGGATATTGAGACAGAAATTTCCACATCTCAAGGAATGGTGTGAAAATCATCTATGGTCACCCGGGTGTTATCACGGCTCGGTTGGACAGGGCTGGGAAGTGGTAGAGAAATATATTTCAACTCAATAACCGACCGAAAAACGTTTATAGGCAAAAACGGTAACAAG
>JACUTP010000003.1 GCA_014859785.1 Candidatus Methanoperedentaceae archaeon
AAATAGAACCACACTATTAAGGAGGCAGGCATGTTCAAATTCGCAAGAGAGCAAAGAATAATAGATATCGAAAACGTAATAAGCGCAGCTTGTTTATTTCAGTCCTGTGAAAGATTGGGCACTGCCAGAAACTGACGGTCTGTATTGTGGATTTAACCCGATCTATCAGATCAAATGTACAATTCCCACTACAAGTATCGTAACCCCAATGAAAATTATTTCAGGTGCTTGTATCCTTTTTTTATGTACAAAGATATCGGCTGTATAGTCATAACCCCTGCTAAGCATGCTCTGGAATGTCCTTTCTCCCTGTTCATACGACCGGACAAACAAAGAACTGATAGAATATCCGATATGCTCCAGTATCCATTTCCTCGGTACATTCTTATTCCAGATGTCAAAACATCTGGATGCCTGAGCTCTACGCAGCCGATTCAGGATCCCCCAAAAGACGAAGAGATAGCGTATCATCATCGTAAGAAGTAGAGCGAACTCTCTGGGAAGCTTCAGTCTCCGGGCAGATTCCACCATCTCTGTCATGGGTGAGGTAGATGAGAACAAGATCACAGTTGTTATCGCTACACTAAACTTTGCAAATAACACAGCTCCAAAAAGCACTCCTTCCTCAGTCCACGCCATGCCTATAATAGGAAGTTCGTGGACTGTGAACTCTGTTATAAATCCCTGTCGAAAGAATGGCTGCATAATTGCAATACCAAGACCAAATGGTGTGAGCATTACATAACGCAAGGCAACATAAAAAAGATTCAACCTGGCAATAACGATCAAAAGAATCAGATACATTTCGAGACCTGCAAGCTTCCATAGAGCTATAGTGCTAAATTTCGGAAGACTTACAATATAAATTATTATAGCGATCAGGAAAAGCAGCTTTATCCTTCCATCAAGCCTGTGGATTGGAGTATTCTTATAGGTTTCCCGTTCTATATCTGTAAGAGATATCCCTGCCATTGTTCCTGCATCATCCGTAAAAGTTCTTTTCTTGCGCCAGTCACAGTAAACCGGGTTTTGACAGGAATACCATCCTCCTGCAAACCCTGAAGAAGCCTTGTAACAATGGGCAGATGAAGATGTGATTCCCTTAATAGGTCAGGATCTGAGAATATCTCGGTTGGAGTTGCATCGGCTATTTTCTTTCCGTGGGACAGGACAGCGACCCTGTCAGAAAAAACTGGCACTACATCAACATCATGGGTTGCGATCACAAAGGTTATCCCAAGCTTCTTATTTAAATTATATATTAGACGCAGTATTCTCTGTTTTCCTTCCGGATCAAGACCTGCTGTGGGTTCATCAAGTATCATAACTTCAGGCTCCATTGCAAGGACTCCTGCAATAGCAACGAGTTTTTTTTCACCCCCGCTTAAATGGTGAGGGGCTCGCTCGTTGATCCCATTGAGTCCCACATTATTAAGCGCAGTTTCAACCCTTTGTTCCACAACATCCGGCCGCAATCCAAGATTGGTAGGACCAAAAGCCACATCCAGGCGAACGGTGGGAAGAAATACCTGGTCATCAGGATTTTGATAGACAATACCCACAGTACGCCGGACTTCCTTCAGGTTCTTTTTGCTAATGGGTTCACCTTTTACCAATACCTCTCCTTTTTGAGGCAGGAGTATACCGTTCAGGTGCTTGATAAGGGTTGACTTACCTGAACCATTGGCACCGAGAAGAACAAGTCTCTCGCCCTTTTCTATTTGTAGATTTACTCTGTCCAGAGCTAAGATTTTACCGCTGTAGTATGAGTAAACCAGGTTTCGAACGTCTATTATACTCATTTAGTTCATACCCTTCTTTTCTAATTTTTCTTTTTAATCAATGAACTTACACCAAGCGCTAACACGAGCATGATGACAGTTCCCAACACTATAGCGAATACTTCTCCGGGCTTTTCCATTCCTTCAATACTGTAATCCGAAAATGGAGACTCATACCCGACCGGGTTTTTTTCCTCAATTATTTTTTCTGCATGTTCTTCGGATCCACTGCCAACAAGAGTAATGATGTTCTTGTCGAGTCCATCAGGATTGTTAGAGGCAAGGAATGGAGCAAGAATTGATATCACAATCGCTATTGCTGTCCCTGCTAAGATGATCTTTTTGTTCTCAGGGGTCATGCTGGCACCGCCACCTTGGAACTTGATGCAACAAGATCAGGTCTGGTTTTCATCATAGATGTTACAACTATGGCAGTAATTAATCCTTCTCCGATGACTCCGATGACTGCATGGAATGTTCCCATCCATATCATTGCTGGAATGAGGGGGAAGGTACCTGCTATTGCCAGTTCGATAGCAACTGCCAGTGCGCCTATAAAAATTCCTACCCATCCACCTATGAATGAAGCTTTCGCCATGCCAAGAGAGCCTTTGATCATCCTGAATGTGTAATATCCCGTAAAGCTTGCTATGACTCCATTATTCAGAATGTTTGCTCCCATAACCGATATCCCTCCATCTCCGAAGAGAAAACCCTGAACAATAAGCACAAGTGTCAGGATCAATATCCCTGCAAAAGGGCTTCCGAGGATTATTGCTGCCAGGACAGCGCCAATCATATGGCCGCTTGTTCCCCACGGTATGGGAATATTCAGAGCCTGAATGGCAAATATCCCTGCTGCAAGAGCAGCAAATATCGGGATCATCGATTCATCCATTTCTTTTCTTGCCCATCTTAAAGATAAGGCAACGAATAGCACAGCTGCTATCCAGTAGATTACCGCCTGTTCAAGGGGTATCAGCCCATCTCCAATATGCATTTTTCCACCTCCTGTATCAACATTTCTATTAAATTATTATATTGTAATATGATTTTATATTAATATACAACTTTAGTGTTACGAATATTAACATTTATAACAAAAGTGTGAATAATCATTAAGGTTTAAATAACTTGCGGTTTACCAGCTATGAATTCATCAAAATCATCCGGGCATCACTAATTGTATCAAGCAGAATGATTCACGCTTCTTGCCCTGGCTTAATAGTGGTCAGCTTCACATTCTTCACGCCCTTCAGCGCCATTATGCGTTCAGCAATAGCTTTTACTTCTTTCCCATCACCTTGCAGTATGAGAACTTCCATACATTCATCATTGCTGATGTGAACGTGTACAGTCGACCTTGTAATAGTGGCAAACTCATGCTCCACGTCCAGCAGAGAGCTAACGAGCCCGCGCCGGGAATGTTCATAAGTCATGGATAAAATACCAATTCGCTCGCCCTGGACTTCGCCCATCCAGTCGTAGAAACGGATATAGCCCCTTATTGCGTCGCGTACACCCTCAGAACGAGATGAGTAGCCTCTTTTTGTTATGATTTTATCGAACTTTTCAAGCAGGTTCTCAGGAAGAGAAACACCGATTCTTGACATGTCTTGATCCATATAATGCCTCCTTTATCAAGAATTGAAATAGTAGAGTATAATCTTTTGTATTTTTTATAGAAAGCGGAATACTTCGCCCTCAGGAAATTGAATTCATTCAGTATACCGCTGTCCCTCCCCTGTCAACCGATACGTTGAGGGATGTCAATCTGGGCAACCTGTTCCTGATTACAGAAGGTGTATCCCGCATTAAAACCCTCTGCAGCGGGTCATAATATTCCAGAAGCCAGACCCCTTCCTCAAAAGATGCATTGATGGCAACGGCGTAAGCCCTCCATTTAAACATCTTAACCTGCGGAAGCTCACCTGCCCTTCCGAGAGCGTCATCCAGACCGGCACCATCTGAAAGCACGTTCAGGCGCAGGACAGTCTCGTTATACTGTGAACTCCTGTCAAATCCGTTGTACTTGTAGGTCGTTATATACTCACCGTCTGAAATGACATACCACTCAAAAGGATTCATGGTTGGATAGGCTTTGTTTTTATCTCCCCCGAAAAAACCAAGAGCCTCATTTTTCTCGTTAATCCTGATGCTGCCAATAATCGAAAACGTAAGGATGAATATCAGTAAAAAACTTACATATGTATGTTTTTGTACAGGTCGTTTGAAGATATACACAACAATTGCAAGGCTTACTATCATGAGGAAAGTATCAGTGTAGAAAAACACCTCAGCAGATTTCCTTGCCGCATCAATCGGGTAAAAAAGAGGAACACCCCGCGTTGTCAAAGAATCAAGGAAAAGGTGTATAACCACGCCAATATATGCAAACGCAATATTCCTGCGGGAAAAAACCGGGTTAAAATCAACATACTTCCGAATTCTGGATTTTATTTTTTCATTACAGGCAAGATAAAGTACAGCGACAACAGTGAAGAAACCGAAAAAAAATGAGTGGGTTATACCCCGGTGTGTTATAAGGAAAGAGGTTGGATATATGCTGTTAATCCAGGTGATAAAAACATCAAAATCAGGTGCAATTCCACCGATAACAAGGGCTGTCAGATACTCTTTTTTCACATTTGAGACTTTCCCGAGAAGGTATGGCAGCAATGAGTGTGATAATAGGTCCATTAAATTCCCCTCGAACATTACTTAAGGAATCCGGTTATTAGCTGGTTTTCATTCCCGTCAAGGTCTGTTAATTCAATCTTACCGAAACCTGCCTTTTCAAGCCATTCCCTGTACCGGGATTCAGTATATGTATTGCCGCCTTCAGTATTAGCAAGCATGTTAACGGCAAACATCTCTGCGATGGGGCTTCTTCCCCTCACGAAATCTTCAATAGCTATCATTCCGTTGTTGTTTAACAGCTCCCCGGCGTGCCGGATCAGGTTCATATTTACATATTCCGAATAGATGTGGCATATATTGCCCATGAAAACGATATCGAACGAATTCCCTTTTAAGTCTTCAACAAACCCGTCCATAGTAAAATCCCCTTTTTTCAGTTCAAGCCCTTTGATGTTTTTTAACCCGAAATGGTCGCCGACATAATCGATAGCATCAGGCATGTCGTACAGCATGGCATTCATACCTTTATTCAAAAAAGCCCTGGCGTATTTCCCGGGTCCGCCGCCGAGGTCAAGCACCTTTTTTGCATCACTCTTCCTGTCCAGGCAGTGGTTTAAGGTTTCTTCAACTAAATTATCTGGTCTTGCTGCCATGGCATTCATAAATGCTCCAACGTCACGTTTTTTATCATTCCCGGGCTTTGCCCCTTTTATAATATCAGGAAGATTAAGCCATGCCTTCATAATATCCATGAAGTGGGGGAGCGAACCGCCCACAAAATCCTCGCCGTGCTCGAGGAAGAGGGGACGCGCCCTCCCTGAAATTACATATTTTTCCCCATACCTGTTTACATAACCCATAGAACAGAGT
Organism: Candidatus Methanoperedentaceae archaeon; assembly: GCA_014859785.1. GTDB lineage: Archaea > Halobacteriota > Methanosarcinia > Methanosarcinales > Methanoperedenaceae > Methanoperedens_A. Next base: position 5,292 of record JACUTP010000003.1, read on the forward strand.
GCTTCAAGTATGATGAACAGGGCACGTTCATCAGCATGCAGTATTTCTTTCAGTGAATTGATATTTCTTTCTTCGGAAACGGCTTCAAAAATCCCTGACCTGTATGCCGAACCCAGTACCACAAGTTTACTTGTGTCGTCTTTTGTTTTTTCTATGTCTGTTAGACTGCCCTGTGAATACATAATTTCACTCCTGTGTATTGATAATGAATCTCTAAATTTCAATCCCGTCAGATTATCAAACTAATACATTTAATAGTTTATCAAGATAGTTGATTCCCTTGATTGGTTTGTGTAACACATCCAGAGTATAAATCTTAAAATCCGTGACAAATGCATGTGAAAATTTATCCTACTACCCCTCATATTAGTGTGATTCCTATCTACTCCTATATGATACAAAAAAATGAAAAATTCATACTGATTGTAAATGGTAACCCCAACAAAGCAGAACTGTTTGCAGAATTATTCTTATCTGAAGATTATGTAATCGATATTGCAAATACTGGAGATGAATGCCTTTCGATACTGAAAACCATGCCCCCTGATGTAATTTTACTTGATATTGAACTTCCGGATATAGATGGCTGGGAACTAATCGAAAAAATAAAAGAAGCAAACCTGGATATTCCGGTTATTGTACTTTTGTCAACTCCCCCGGCTGCTGATATACTTTCAAATAATTCCATTGTATCTGAATACCTTATGAAACCCGTTACTATAGATGGTATCCTCATGGCAGTAAAGGATGCGGTGGAAATCCCGAATATTTTTGATGAGTCGATTGAACTGGTGAAAAATACCGGGGATAAAAACAATATCATAAATTTGTTAGAGGATAAATATTTCAAATTATTGAAACAAAACATATATGATAAGAAATTGTTTTTCCTGCTAAAGCAGCTTTATCCTGATGAGGAAATTAATATAAACTTCTCAACAAAGTCACTGCTTGATGAGTTAAAAAATAAAATCAGCGCAACACACAGTGAGATAGATGTTTTCAAAAACGGTTATGACATGAAGATTATTGAAGAGAGCTAAATTTACGTAAAGGTTTGTTTTTTTGGGGGCAGGCATATAATTTTCGGGAAGTAATTTATTTAAAAAACCGGTTTGTAAGGTTTCTGGAAAGCTTTGCCATATCACACGTTTTTCACAACTTTGTTTATATTCAGGTATTGACCAAAGGATGTTTGACGTAAAAGAATGACGTCGAATAAAAGAATAAAAATAAGAAGTAAAAAACCGGAGGCAATATGATAAAAAATAAAAACCATCTCGCAAAAGATGAAAACGGTGATGTCGGTATCGGCACGCTGATAGTATTCATTGCGATGGTACTCGTCGCCGCCGTTGCAGCAGCAGTGTTAATCCAGACATCCGGTGTGCTGCAGGAAAAGGCGCAGAGTACTGGTAAAGAAGCAACAACCGAAGTATCATCGAATCTCAAAGTCAATGCAGTTATAGGTAATGCAACATCTACTTCAATAGATGCGTTAAATATTAGTGTTTCATTATCTTCAGGCGGCTCTGAGATTGACATGAACCAGGTAATTGTAAAGTACATAAACGGTACAAAAACAACAAACCTTGAATACAGTGCAACCGCGGCTAATGGTACGTATTTTATGTACACTGAAGACAGGGACGTCGCAGGCACAGAAGGTGTTCTTTCAACAGGCGACCTCGGTAAAATTACTATTAACCTGACCGGAACATCCCAGGAACTCTTACCGAGAGCATCAGGGACAATACAGATAATCCCGGAAAAAGGAACAATGGTTGTGAAGGATGTTATTGCACCGCCTACTTTCGGAACCAAGACAAAAATCCAGTTATTCCCGTAAGGAGCGAATGAATATGAACAAGATAATTAAGAACGAATCTGCTGATGTCGGTATCGGCACACTGATAGTATTCATTGCGATGGTACTTGTGGCTGCTGTTGCGGCAGCAGTGTTAATCCAGACATCCGGTGTGCTGCAGGAAAAAGCGCAGAGTACAGGTAAAGAAGCAACCTCTGAGGTATCTTCAAATCTCAAGGTAGTATCAGTAGTAGGAACAGACTGGAATACCAGTGATTCGATTGATGTACTGAGTCTTTCAGTAGCACTATCAGCAGGCGGCAGTGATATAGACATGGAGCAGGCTATTGTGAAATACATAGATGACACCAATGTTACGACCCACTCTTTAAGTGACGGGTTCACACAGACTCTTGAAAATTCAAGTATATACTTTGAATATTCTGAGATAAGATCCACCAGTGGTGTTGATAATGATGTCCTGTCATCAGGCGACCTTGGAGTCATAACACTATACCTGAACGCTACAACAGGCTCAAACCAGGAACTTGCTACCAGAGGCGTCTCAACAGTAATCATCATGCCTGAGAAAGGTACGCCGGTTATAAAAGAACTGAGTGCACCCCCGACCTTTGGCGGCAGGAATGAGGTACAGCTGTTCCCCTGAGGATGAATAATATCTTTTATTTTTTTATAAAAGGTAGGTATCATGAGAAACCGAACAAATCTTAAAAAAATCAAAAACAACGATAGCGGCGATGTCGGCGTAGGCACCCTGATAATATTCATCGCAATGGTGCTTGTGGCTGCCGTGGCTGCTACCGTTTTGATTTATACCACAGGAGCACTTCAGCAGAAAGCCACAAAGACAAGCAAGGAAGCCACGCAGCAGATATCATCCAATATCATTGTGGAACAGGTCCTTGGCGACAGGATAACAACATCAAATGCTGATATCAAGAGTCTGGTAGTCAAGATTAAACCTGATGTCGGCACCACCTCAATTGACCTCAAGCAGGTTATCGTGAACGTAATGGATGATAGTAACCGCTATGACCTGAACTATACAAACGGTTCGGTTAACGGTACCCAGTTCAATGCCACGGCAGTCCGTGATGAGGATGACTCATTCTCTCCGGATACACCGGTATTAAACAGCGGCGACCTGATAGAAATCAATATCCCGCAGGAGGCAATAAGCAGCATTACCCTGGGCACAAGGAAAACCTTCTGGCTGTCGTTGAACCAGGAAGTTGGGGCAACTGTTAACCTGGAGATAACAACACCCAATTCGTTCGGCGTGAACAGGTACGTGGCACTTTACCCGTGACAGGGCAAGGAAGGGATTCTTATAGGGCTCTCAACCTCAGTCTCTGTGGTAATAATTATGGCAGCCGTATTGTACGCTGCCACTTTATTTTTTCCTCTCGCCGAGCAGTCTTACGAGAGGGTATATGAAGCAAAAAAGGATTCAAATGAACTGTGGCATGAAAAACTGAATACGAAAATAGTGATAGTGGATACAAAGATTACAGGCAGTGAACTAAATATTACAGTATATAATAATGGTTCCACAGCACTTGACTCCGGCAAGCTTGATGTGGTTTACAACGGGACAATATTACAGTCATTCAATGTTTCAAAACAGGGTGTATGGTCACCAAAGACGTCAATTAATGTAACAATAAATAACGGCGAGAGTAACAGGAGACTAAAAATAATAACCTCCAATGGAGTTTCAGATTATGCAATTTCGTAGGTGAGATAGTATGGGAGCCGGTACATCTGCAACCCACATTATATTTTTTATCGTATCTGTTGTGGTAGCCCTGGGTGTGGTGGGGGCATTATACGCAAATATCCAGCCGCTGACATCAGCGGCAAATGTGGGAAGCAAGACACTGTCAGAACAACTCAGGACTGACATTACCGTGATTAACGACCCTGAATTAATACCCTTCTCAGATGGGAATTACACCTTCTATGTAAAAAATACGGGCAGGGAAGACCTCCCGAATGTTGATTTATCGGTTCTCATAAACGGCGTTATCATTCCTGACAGCAGCGTTACAAAAACAATACTCAGCGGAAATATTATGTGGCGTGCAGGTGATGTCATGGAAATAAAAGTAGCCACGGCTCTTGGTACCGGCAGCCATACCCTGAGAATAATTACATATAATGGAATAGAAGACTCTTTCAGGTTCAGGATTTGAGGAAGTATGGCAGGATATTCTTTTAAACTCGACAGGGACGAGTTAAGTGAAATGCTCGGAGGAAGCCTCCCGAAAGGAACAATGCTGCTGATGACAGGTTCGCACGGAAGCGGGAAAAGTGTTTTAAGCCAGAGGTTTGCGTACGGGCTGCTGGATAACAAAAACACAGTCACTTATATTTCCACACAGCTGACTACCAAGAATTTCATCCGCCAGATGGTTTCACTTGATTATCCCATCGGACTTAAGATGCTAAGAGGAGAAATGTTGTATATCCCGGTTTATCCCCTGCTTGACCAGACAAAACCAAGAATGGATTTTATCGGGAAACTTATGAGCGCAGAAGGGTTATTTGAAAAAGATATAATTATAATAGATAACCTTTCGGCGTTAATCAGGTACAACATTAACAGTGAGAGAAGCCTTGACCTCATTTCATTTTTTAAAAAACTCACCGGAATGCAAAAAACCATTATCCTGACTATGGACAGTTCCGAACTCCCGGAATCCCTTACCACTGAATTTAAAGACGGCGCTGAAATCCTGCTTTCACTAAAAACACGCCAGATGGGAAGTGAAACCCTGAGAACTGCTATGATTGACAAATACACATTACAGGAAAACCAGACCGGAAGCATGATCGGGTTTAAAGTTGAGACTAAAATGGGAATACAGATTAACATCTCAGGAATTTCCTGAACAGGTGATATGGTTGGCGACTGAGTTTGAAGAAGCTGTCAGGAGGAACCCGCATTTAAAAGAATATCTTGATGAATGCAGGGCGGAAACCGGGACCATCCCGGGTTTTTATACAAATTTATCCAAAGATCTTGCCGATGCATCTGTCCCATCGATAATTTATCCTGTTGGTGACCCGATTTTCATACATATAAAAGGAGATAAAAATACACGGGAAATCAGGTATATAGCAATTGAACCCCAGCTATCAGAGGACGAATATGAGAAATATAACAGGATAACCGATTCCATCCTGACAAAAGCAGGAGACGAGTTTGCTCCACAGGATGAAGAACAACTAAAAACACTGATAATCAAACTTTTAAACAAGTCCGTAGAGGTAGAAGGACAGCCTGTAACAACCACATTATTGGATAAACTGCTCATGGAAAAACTGGTCAGTTTGAACCAGGAAGAATATGATAAAATTTCATATTATTTATACAGGGACATTGTCGGTTTAGGACCACTTGAACCTTTGATAAGAGACCCTTATCTTGAGGATATACACAGCATTGGTGTGGAAAGTATCTATATAGTGCACAAAATTTTTGCAATGATTGGCACGAACTTAACATTTAAAACCCAGGAATATTTAAGCAATTTCCTCCATACAACCGGTGACAGGATAGGCAGACCGGTAAGTGACGCCCGCCCTATTATCGACGGAACCTTACCTGACGGCACCAGGATTAACGCAATTTACAGTACGGATATCAGCAGGAAAGGGTCAAGTTTCACGATGAGGAAGTTCATGGAAATACCTGCAAGTATTCCCCAGCTTATCAGGTGGGGGTCTATTGACGCGGACCTGGCTGCTTACCTGTGGCTTTTACTTGAAAACCAGATGAGTATTTTTTTCAGCGGTGAAACAGCAAGCGGCAAGACGACAATGCTCAATGCAGCATTACCATTTATAGACCGCAAATCCAAAATGTACACGGTTGAGAACACTGCCGAGGTAGCGCCGCCACAGCCGGTATGGCAGCAGTTGATAACAAGGGAAGACGGTCCTGTGGAATCACAGGTAGACACGTTTACACTCTTGAAAGTTGCCCTCAGGTCAAGACCTAATTATATAATCGTCGGGGAAATCCGTGGTGAGGAGGGTGCAGTAGCTTTCCAGGCCATGCAGACAGGACATGCCGTTCTTGCAACATTCCATGCATCCTCTATCAAAAAACTTATCCAGAGGCTTACAGGCGAGCCGATTAACATACCTGTCACGTTTGTGGACAATCTCAATACCGTGCTTATACTCCAGGCTATATACAGGAAAGGTTCTTATTTACGGCGGTGCACGGCAGTCGATGAGATTGAAGGCTACCTTGAGGAAGCAGGCGGTGTAATAACCCGCGGGGTATTCAGCTGGGATTTTACAAGAGACGTTCATCGTTTCAGGGGTAAGAATAATAGTTTCATTCTTGACAGGATAGCTGTAAAGCTGGGCTATGATGACAAGCGTATGATTTACGACGAGCTGGCACTGCGCTCAAAGATTCTTAATCGTATGGTTGAAGAGAACATAACTGATTACTACAAAGTACGGGACATTATCTGGGCTTACCAGGCAAAGGGTATCAGCGGCATTCCGTTTGAGGTATGATGTTAACCAGGAATATTATTTTCCACACTCTCGGGATATCACAACAGGATTATATTAAAAAATACATACTTCCGGTGCTTATTTTTGTATTTGCGTTCCCAATAATATTCCTTCTTGCACTGCCAGATACCAGCGGAAACCTGATGCTTGTGATTGTGTGGTCTCCCGTGTTAATACTGTTACTTGTTATCATGTACCCATTGATTAACATTGAATCAAAAAAGAAAGAAATCGATAATAGTCTCCACTATTACATTACGCACATGGGCGTTCTTGCCACCACCCAGATGTCAAGGATAGAGATTTTACATCATCTCTCGAAGAATGAAGCATATGGTTACCTTGCCACTGAAACAGAACGGATATACGCACTTGTAACTTACTGGAACCTGAGTTTTCCTGTAGCGTGCAGTTTTATTGCGAAACGGACGCCATCCGTATTATTTTCAGATTTTCTTGACAGGATGGCACATGCAATACATGCAGGTGAAAAATTTGAAGATTTTGTAATTACCGAGCAAACAGTTGTCATGAATGATTTCGTAACAATGTATAAAGAGGCGCTGAATTCAACAGACATGATAAAAGAACTGTTCGTTTCCATGTCATTATCCCTTATATTCCTGGTCTCATTTTCAATCATAATGCCCATTATTACCGGTTTTGATACCAAGTTCATGGTCACAGGCGCAATAATACTCTATCTCGTTGTCGAACTGGTTATTTTAATGTATACCAGGACAAAGGTGCCAACTGACAGGATATGGCATACACTTGAGATAGAGACAAAAGCAGACCAGCGGATTAAGTGGTCAATGCCGGTTTCCTTGATGTTATGTATGATTGTTTCCAGTATCCTGATTGTCTTTTCGAATCTTCCGGTAACGATATTGTTTGCCTCATCTCTAACACCATTATTAATTACAGGTATTATCGCACAGAAGGAAGAAAATAAAATAAAAAGGTTCGATGAAAATTTCGGTGCTTTTATCAGGTCACTTGGCGGGATGTCAGGAGCCAGGAGCGGTCTTATCCTCGAATCACTGAGGGTACTGGTTACACATGATTTCGGCCCTCTTTCAGATAATATAAAGCGCCTGTACAGACGATTGAATCTGCAAATAAAAACCCAAAAAGCATGGGAACATTTCGCGGCAGGTACGGGGAGCAACCTGATTGAGCGGTTCGCAACAATGTTCGTTGAAGGAACAAACCTGGGCGGTAAACCTGACATAATAGGAAACATTATCAGCATAAATTTCATGGAAATCCTTTCAATGCGCAAGTTAAGGTACAGCAGCGCTTCAGGACTTGTGGGAATTCTTTATGGAATGACACTCGGACTGGCAACCACGATGTTCCTTTCCATATCAATAATCGCAATGTTATCCAAACTATTCTCAAATACCCGGATACCAGATATGGATATCGGTCTTTCTATTCATACCGTTATTAATACCGATATCGGATTGCTGACAACGATGATAATGTTTATGATGGTAGGGCATGCTTTTATTTCAGCTTCCCTTATCAGGGTTATTGACGGCGGGCATTTTTTTAATACTTACAATCACATGGTGGGACTTGTATGGGTTTCTGCCCTGGCTGCCGAAGCTACAATAAGGGGCATGGTTCCATTATTGGGAGTATAACATAAAACACCACACAAACACCACACCTTTTTATATGCCTGTGTGGGCAGCATAACAGAATACACATTTATTTAAAAATATGGAGGAACAATGCCATCTAAAATATTAGTTGTGGATGATGCCGTATTCATGCGGATGATGTTAAAAAAAATAATCATACCAACAGGAAATGAAGTGCTTGAGGCAGTTGACGGGTCTGATGGTGTTTCCAAATACAAGGAACACAAACCTGACCTCGTGTTTCTTGACATAGTAATGCCTAACCTTGATGGAATTGAATGCCTGAAACAAATAATGTCATTAGATAAAAAAGCCAACGTGGTAATGTGCAGTTCCATAGGTCAGCAGACAATGGTAAATGATGCGATTAGTATCGGAGCAAGGGATTTTATTGTCAAGCCATTTGAGGGTGCGAAAGTACTGGATGTAATTTCTAAGAATTTGCAATAACCTATGCCTCAAATAAAAACCCTTGTTGTTGACGATTCAGCATTGATGCGGAAGGTTATTTCCGATATACTGGAGTCATGCCCTGGTATAAAAGTAATCGCCAGGGCTAAGAACGGGCAGGATGCCATCGAAAAAGTGACAAGGCTGGCACCTGATGTCGTTACAATGGATATCGAGATGCCTGTTCTTGACGGACTGCATGCGCTTGGTTACATAATGAGTGGGTGCCCTACCCCTGTTATTATGTTAAGTGCGGCTGGTGAAAAACATGCAGATATCATTATGAGCGCATTCCATTACGGTGCGGTTGATTTTATAGTAAAGCCATCCGGAAATATAAGCATGGACATTGACAGTATCAAAGAGGAACTTATAGTGAAAGTAAAAGCCGCCTCCAGGGTGAAACCCAATAAACTAACATTCATAACTGAAAAAGAGGGGGAGAATTGCCAGGAGGATAAAACATGTAAAGATGTCAGGAAAGCAGTACAACCAAAAAACCGGAAAATTGTAGTAATCGGGGCATCAACCGGCGGGCCAAGGGCATTACATCATGTCCTGACAGCTCTTCCTCCCGGTTTAAAAGTACCTGTTCTCGTGGTACAGCACATGCCCCCGGGATTTACAAAATCCCTTGCCAAGCGCCTTGATGACCAGTCAAGCATCAAAATAAGGGAAGCAAAAGAAGGCGATTTAATAGAACCTGGTGTTGTTTTAATCGCTCCGGGCGGTTATCATATGATTGTCAAGCAGAATAAAACCAGCGGAGTTACCAGGGAAACTATCGGGTTGACAACGGACGATAAAGTTCAGGGTGTACGTCCTTCAATAGACGTCCTCCTGAATTCGGTCGTACCTATTTACGGGCAGAACGCTCTCGGTGTAATACTGACAGGTATGGGTTCGGATGGTTCTGAAGGAATAAGGAATCTTAAATCGGCTGGCGGAAAGGTAATTGTTGAAGATGAATCGACCTGTGTTGTCTATGGTATGCCCAGGGCTGTGGTAAGCAATAACCTTGCGGATTTTATTTACCCCATTAATAAAATAGCAGAAGGAATCACGCAAAATATTTAAGAGGATGAATTATGGAAGATATGTCACAGTATAAAAAAATATATTCTGATGAGTCTGCTGAATATCTCCAGTCAATGAATGAAGCTCTTCTTAGCCTTGAAAATGAACCCGGGAATGCTGAACACATCAATGTGATGTTCAGGGCAGCCCATACATTGAAAAGCATGTCTGCTACTATGGGTTACACTAATATTGCAAGCCTGACCCATGCAATGGAAAACCTGATGGACAGGGTACGTAATAATGAAATTAAGCTTGACAATAATGCTAATGATGTTTTGTTCGAATGCCTGGATACACTGGAAAAAATGGCAGAGGAACCTGAAAACCATTCCCGGTTTGATATCACATGCCTCTTAGAAAGTTTATCATCACAGGCAGGTCAGGAGCCAGAGGTTGCCCCCCGTGCAGGAAACGGGGCTGATGCAAAACCCCGGGCAGCCGGTGAAGAAAACGGCACCAATATACGGGATATGCAGGAGGACGGACTTAATATCTTCAAAGTAACTGTCACATTCCATGAATCCTGTGTGCTAAAATCAGCCAGGGCAGCGGTTGCCATGAGGAATCTTTCCGAACTCGGAACTATTATTGAAACCGAACCGTCTGTCGAGGATATTGAAAATGAAAGGTTTGATCTTGAATTCAAGATTGTTGTTTCAACAAAAGAATATGCTAACAAACTGGAAGTGGCGGTAAATAAAGTTTCCGAGGTTGCAAAAGTTAATGTTTTGCCATTGGATACTGGCGCAGCTCTGTCACGGCAGCAGGATGAAAATAACAATTTAAAATCCAGGTCAACGAATTCCAGGACTGCAATAAAGAATATCCAGAGTGTACGCGTGGGTATTGAACGGCTTGATTCACTGATGAACCTGGTTGAGGAACTTGTAATATGTAAAATACAGCTGCTCCAGCTTGCAAACATGCATAAATTAAATGTTATTGCCGATGCCCTGGCAGGTTTGAACAGGATTGCAAATGACCTCCAGGAAGAAGTCATGGCAGTGAGAATGGTACCTATTGAAATGATATTTAACCGTTTCCCGAGAATGGTACGGGACCTTGCCAGAAAAGAAAATAAAGAAATCGACCTTGTTCTGGGTGGAGGGGATATTGAGCTTGACCGCACGGTACTGGATGAAGTGGGTGATCCTTTAGTACACATTCTGAGGAACTGTGTGGATCACGGTATTGAAACAGCTGAGGAAAGAAAAAAACAGGGCAAAAACCTGAAAGGTTTGATTAAATTAACTGCCGTGCGTGAGAAAAACCACGTAATAATAGTAGTAGAGGATGACGGCAGGGGAATTGATCCTTGTAAATCAAGGGAGAGTGCTGTTAAGAAGAAATTGGTAACTGAAGAAGAGGCTTCAAGGCTTACTGACGAAGAAGCAATAAACCTTTCTTTCAGGGCAGGATTCAGCACGAACAATGAAATTACTGATATTTCAGGTCGCGGCGTCGGAATGGATGTTGTCAAAACAAAAATCGAGTCACTTGGCGGGTCTGTTAAGCTTGAATCCGTGCTGGAAAAAGGTACGAAAATCACCCTTATACTGCCTTTAACCATTGCAATAACCCGCTCTCTTATGGTAAAGGTCAATGAAGCTACCTACGCCATACCTATTACAAATGTAGTACGGGATATGGTTATAAAAAAAGAGGACCTAAAGTCAATACAGGGCGAAGAAGTTATCCTGGTAAGCGATGAAATACTGCCGATAGTGAGGCTAAACAGGATTTTCGGGAGTAATGGACATGATATTGATGATAATGTTATGGTGGTGGTTGCTGAAACAAAAGGCGGCAATATCGGGTTTGTGGTAGATGAAATCATCGGGCAGCAGGAGGTTATAATCAAAAACTTCGAGAATCGTTTCCTCAAAAAGGTTAAAGGATTTGCCGGTGCGACAATACTTGGTGACGGGAGCGTGGCGCTTATACTTGACGTGGGGACAATATTATGATGTATGGCGAGGAACCTCATTTTAAAGATGATGAAAAAGAGTTTGCAGGATTAAGGGACGTAATCAAGAAACAAATCGGTTTTAATTGTGATGAATATAAAAAAGCACACCTGAAGAGGAGGCTGGCAGTACGATTACGGGCAAACAGGTCTACATCATATAAAGATTATGCAGATTGTCTTGTTAATAACGCTGATGAAATGCAGAAATTAAAAGACTGCCTGACCATTAACGTTACTGAATTATTCAGGAATCCGGAAACATATAATGCCGTTAGCAGAAGTGTACTTCCTGAACTGTTTAAAAATAAAACCAAAAACAATACAATAAAAGTCTGGAGTGCCGGCAGTTCGGATGGGAAAGAGGCTTATTCAATTGCCATAATGATGCGTGAATTCATGGACAACTCAGGCAGGCGGTATAACATATCGATAATCGGAACTGATATCGATGAGAATATCCTCAGGACAGCAGAAACCGGAACATATAAAACCGAGCAGCTTAAAAAAATAAGTAAGGAAAGACTCGAAAAATTTTTTGTTAAAATCGATGAAAACAGATACCAGGTTGTTGATGATATCAGGCGGAAGGTCACTTTCAAGAACCATGATTTGATATCAGGACGTAAATTGTCGGGATTTGATATTATATTCTGCAGGAATGTTACAATATACTTTGAACAAAAATTGCAGGAAAGGCTTTACCTGGATTTCTACAATGCACTGAATGACGGGGGATACTTCGTAATGGGGAAAACTGAAACTTTAAACGGATCAGCGAGTAAATTGTTCATACCGGTAAATCCGGGTGAAAGAATTTATATGAAAAAGGTAAACGGATTTCAGGTTATACAGGGAAACATAACCGGCAGGGTATTATAACTGATGCTGCGGGTTTGCAGGCAGTTGAATTTTCATTGTAATCATGGAATTATCCGTAACACATACTTATAACCTCATGCATCATAACACAAAAGAATGGTAAGCTACAGGGTAATGATAAAGGACGTTATAAAAAAATCAGATGTCCTTCTTGAGGTAATAGATGCACGTTTTCCTGACGAGACGCGAAACAGCGAGGTGGAGCGCGATGTGGCGCGGGCAAGGAAGCCGTTAATAATAGTCCTTAACAAATGCGACCTTGTATCAAAGGAAAACCTTGGGAAGACAAAATCCCGCCTGTCAAAAATTGCGCCCACGGTATTTGTGTCAGGAAGGGACGGGTTCGGTAAAACAATTTTGCGGCACAGGATTCTTGAAGTTGCCGGCATAAAAGGGCGTGATATTCTGGTCGGCTCACTTGGCTATCCCAATACAGGAAAGTCTTCTGTTATCAATACAGTATGCGGAAAACACAGTGCCGGTACGTCATCAATATCGGGTCACACAAAAGGGGTACAGCTCATTAAGGCAGGTTCACGCATCAGGTTCATCGATACGCCAGGGGTAATCCCGTTTGGCGAGAACGACGAGTATATGCAGGGGCTTCTTGGAATAAAGGATTCAACACACCTGAAAGACCATGTGGGCGTGGCATTAAAGATAATAGGGAAACTGTGTTCTGAAAATAAAACCGCGATTGAGTCCTTCTATAATATCACGGTCGGGAATGAGGATTCCTATGATGTGCTTGAACTCATAGGCAGGCAGAGCAACTTCCTGAAGACAAAGGGTGAGGTTGATGAGAACAGGGCTGCGGTTAAGATAATCAACGACTGGCAAAAAGGGCTGCTTATTGTTTAGGCGCTTTTTGTGATTTATTTATATAGCTCCTTGACTCTCCCGACCTGACCGTTTTCCAGCTGGACTTTTATTCCATGCGGGTGGTGCGGGGAGCCTGTCAGGATTCTTTTTACAATGCCCCGGGTAATTTTCCCGCTTCCCTGGTCTTTTTTCAGGACAATGCCTACGTTCAGTCCCTGTTTTATGTTTGCCCTGTTAGTGCCTTTGTTCATGATGGGTTAATTCTCATGCTGTTTGATAAAACAATGCATGTCTTTTTGAAACCCCTTTATCGAAAATAAGATTGAAGCCTGGAGTTAGTGCACACTGCAATAGAAGTTGGTAAGGTTTAATACCATACCTATGGACTCGCTTCCTCCTTCCTTATCTGCTGATAAACCCGTTCCAGTAAATTCTGCCCTGCCATTTCCTGGAACTCCTTTTCATTCATGTACCTTGCAGTTATCTCCTCGTTCTGATCCATTCTATCGATAAAAAGTCCTTCTAATGCTTTTAAAAAGACATATCCAAAATTTTCCATAGTATTAGCCATGGCAACCTGACGTAAATTCGTATCCGAAACTGCATCCTCACAAATGGAATCAAAAAACAACTGGTCGGCAGGTTTGAAATCAGTTCCCAGACGCTCATTGAGAATATCGATTAGTTGTGATAACTCAATCTTCTCTTCATGACTTATACCAGTCCCTACAGACGTTGGTCCGTCCACTTCACCACCTGCTTTCAATTGGATAGCTCCTTCACTTATCTTCTGGAGCTTGTAATACTCAAGAGCAACTTCATCATCAAGATTATAAACATCCCCTGTGCCACATCTCGGAAGTTTGATTAAAAGGAAACGGATATAAGAATACAGTTTTTCAAGGTCAGGGTCCTGGAAAGGAATTATCTGTGAAAGGAAAGCATACAGGTTCCTGTAAGCTGCAAGAACTTTACGAAACTCTTCCTGTGTATCCTTTTCAAGCTGTTTGAAACGGTTCACAGCCGGATCGATACATGCATTCATCTTAGCATGGTCTGAAGACGTCTGGTTCTTCGCGGGTTTGTAGAAGACTTTACTGAACTCTTCAACTTCAGTTTTATAATAGATCTGCTGCGCATCCAGTCTTGCCTGTAATTCATAAAGCTGTTGCGGTTCTGCACGTTCACCAATATTCGTTTGTTTATAATAAGGCTGGAATGCATCAAGTATTTCCTGGGCATCATTTACGAAATCAAGAACAAATGTGTCTTCCTTGCCCGGATGGGTACGATTTAAGCGTGAGAGTGTCTGTACAGCCTGAATACCTGATAATCTCTTATCCACATACATGGTATGCAGAAGCGGCTGGTCAAAACCTGTCTGGTATTTTTCAGCTACCAGAAGCACCTGGTATTCATCGCTTGCAAATCTCCCGGGCAATTCTTTTTCCCGGATTCCATTATTCATGCTAACTTCAGTGTAATCCACATCTGGCAAATCAGGATCAGTTACTTTCCCTGAAAAAGCTACCAGTGTCTTTATTCCAGTATACTTTTTTGCAGCGATATATTTATCAAATTCTTGTTTATACCTGACAGCATGAAGCCTTGAAGAAGTCACAACCATTGCCTTGGCTCTTCCGCCTATCTTGTGCATAACAAAAGTCCTGAAATGCTCCACCATTACCTCTGTTTTCTGGGCTATATTGTGCGGATGCAGGCTCAGGAACCGCGCAAGTGCACGGGCAGCTTTTTTCTTATCAACCTCAGGGTCGTCCTCTATGGATTTTACAAGACGGTAGTATGTCTTATAGGTGGTGTAATGTTTCAGTACGTCAAGGATGAAGTTTTCTTCTATTGCCTGTCGCATGCTGTAAAGGTGGAATGGCACAGGCTTCCCATCCATACCGGGCTGACCAAAAACTTCCATTGTCTTGTATTTGGGTGTTGCTGTGAAGGCAAAGAAACTGATGTTTGGCTGCTTACCGCGTTTTGCCATTGTGCGAAGAACCTCTTCCTCGTAATCAGGAAGGTTATGTTCCTCTGCGTATCGCTCAGCTTCTTCTTTTATCTGCATGGCAGCAAGTGTACCTTTTAAGTCTGTTGCACTTTCGCCACCCTGTGAACTGTGTGCTTCATCGATGATAACTGCATATTTTCTATCAGGGAACATACCATCTTCATCCAGCAGGTCATGCGGGATTTCTTTCTTTTCACGAAGTTTCTGTATCTGCTCGACGATGAATGAGAATTTTTGCAATGTACTGATTACGATTGGAGTGCCTTTTGCCAAGGCAAGGACAAGCTGTTTGGTGTCTTCATCAATTTTCTGGACAACTCCCTGTTTGTGCTCAAACTGGTAGATGATGCCCTGTAACTGCTGGTCAAGTACGCGTCTGTCTGTTATGACGACCACTGAATCAAAGACCTTCTCATCACTTGTATTATGAAGGCTTGCAAGCCTGTGAGCCAGCCATGCGATAGAGTTGCTTTTTCCACTGCCTGCCGAATGTTCCACAAGGTAGTTATTCCCCACACCTTTCTGTTTTGCATCCGAAACAAGTTTTCGAACAACATCAAGCTGGTGGTAGCGGGGGAATATCATGCTCTCCTTTTTGATTTTCCTGTTGCCTGCTTTCTTTTCTTCTACCTGTATGTGGATGAAGCGCGCCAGTATGTCAAGTAAGCTGTCACGCTGTAATACCTGTTCCCAGAGATAGGCTGTTCTGTACCCGCCGGGATTTTCGGGATTTCCTGCGCCTGTCCCGCTGCCAACGTTGAAGGGTAAAAAGCGCGTGTTTTTGCCTGAAAGCCGGGTGGTCATGTAAACTTCATCCGGGTCAACAGCAAAATGCACGAGGGAGCGTTTCTTGAATTTGAATATAAGGTCGTTTGGGTCGCGGTCGTTCTTGTACTGATGAATTGCGTTTTGCCATGTCTGTCCTGTCATAGGGTTTTTGAGTTCAGCAGTGGCGACAGGAATCCCGTTTAAGCCAAGAACCACATCTATGGTTTTTTCGTGGTTTTCGCAATAGTGAAGCTGGCGGGTGATTGTCAACCGGTTTTCTTTATAGAGCCGCCGGGTTTCAGGGTTCATGCTGCTTACAGGTGCAAAGTATGCAACGCGGAAGAGCCTGCCAAAGCATTTGAAC
Organism: Candidatus Methanoperedentaceae archaeon; assembly: GCA_014859785.1. Classification (GTDB taxonomy): domain Archaea; phylum Halobacteriota; class Methanosarcinia; order Methanosarcinales; family Methanoperedenaceae; genus Methanoperedens_A. Next base: position 21,663 of record JACUTP010000003.1, read on the forward strand.
CCGTGGCGCAGCACCTTGAGGCACCCTTCATGTTCAGAGTCAAGGGCACGTGTGAGGTCGGAAATGAGTGTTTCTTCTGCTTTTTCTTTCTGGATGTTTTCGAGGTATTCCCATTCTTTTGATTGGGTTTGTTGGATGAATGGTATGAGTACGGTCGGGTCAATGCAGAGGTGGCGGTCGAATGTGTCAGGATTGGTTTTAATGTAGCCCCCTTTTGATATTAAATTGTGTTCGATAGCTGCTTCGAATGTGGTTTCCGTATATATCTTACTCATCGCTTTTCCTCCGTCTTTATGTCACAAGATGTGTCTCAAGTCTGGCATAAGTTATGTCGCAAGTCTGTCGTAAGTTGTGTCGTGATTTTGTCGCAAGTTCATAGTATGTCTTCCCTAAGTCGGTAAATTAACTGGTTGGTAGCTCCTTCTGAGACCAGTAATCCTTTTTCTATCATAATCTTAATATCTCTTTGAAGTGTCCTGCGGTTAGTCTCCGGGCAAATCTGTTCGTAGTTTTGGATGGTCATGCCACCATGTTCGATTAGGAAGCCCAATGCCTTCGCCTGCCGTTCTTTCAGATCGTATTGTTTCACTATCAGGTCACAGCGTATTGCTTCTTTCCCGCGCTCAACCATCTCCTGCATCTGTGTTGAGAGCCCTTCAATGAAGTACTCGAGCCACCCGGTCATATCCATGTCATTTTCCCGAACGTCCTGGATCGCCTTGTAAAATACATCCCTGTTCCGGTCATAATACTCACTGATGGTGAAGAGTTTCTTAAAATCGTAACCAGCCCGATAGAGGCACAGTGTCGAGAGTAACCTTGATGTTCGACCGTTTCCATCCCGGAAGGGGTGGATATGTACAAGCTGGAACTGGGCAATGCCGCTAACAAGTACCGGATGTGTTTCTGTTTCGCTATTTAACCATTCTATAAGAATCTCCATCATCCCTGGCACGTCTTCAGGTGGCGGGGGTTTGTAGATGATTTTTCTTGTGGCTGAGTTTACAACATAGTTCTGGACATTGCGGTATTCACCTGGCGTTGCTGAGCTCCCACGCACACCTTCGACCAGTTTCTTGTGGATCTCAAGGAGTAATTCTCTGGTTATACGTTCGCTGCTGTCTAGATATTTCGAAACAAGATCGAATGCCCTGCGATAGTTCAAAAGTTCCCTGACATCATCAGGGTCCACATTTGATACGTCTTCCCCTGCCAGCAAACGCCTGGATTGATCCAGGGTTAGCTGTGTTCCTTCAATGTGCGTTGTATGGTGCGCTTCAAGAACAAGGGCTCTATCACCCATGGAAGTGATCCACTCTTTTGAAAGCTCAGCAGCTTCCAGAAAACCTCTTGCACGCTCGATTATGGTGAGACCTGATGCGATTTTGTTAGTGATTATAAATTTCGGTTGGAATTTTAGTGTCACGAAACACCCCTTACATCTATCTTTCCTGTTACTGCTGCTGATATGAGTGCTGTGCGGTATTCACGGAGTTTTGAGA
>JACUTP010000004.1 GCA_014859785.1 Candidatus Methanoperedentaceae archaeon
GTTAAAAAATACAAGCGCATGAAATAAAACCAGTGCCCTGTTTTGGATTTTATAAAATGAAATAAGTGAGCATAGCAGCTTTCTGAAGTTCCCGAGGGCTCGCGCACCTGAGTACAATAAAGAACGTGGGCAGACTTAACTTCTGTGTTCGGAATGGGTACAGGTGTTTCCCTGCCGCTTTGACCGCTATACTCGCTTATGACTGTAATACCGTATAATTTGCGCAATCCCTGAATATCGCCCGAATGTAGCTTAACAAATTCCAGCGTGGACGTTAGTAGTCGACGGGCTGAACACCTCGTTGCCTTGGTGCTTACACCCCGACTCTATCAAACTCGTCTTTTACGAGAGTCCTGAGTGGTCTCTTTTCAGGTGAGGTTTCAAGCTTAGATGCTTTCAGCTTTTATCCTTTAGTGCGTAGCTGCCCTGCGATGCCTTACCAGACAACAGGTACACAAGAGGCACCGTTGCATAGTTCCTCTCGTACTGAATGCAACTTACCCTCAGACCACAAAACACCCCTAGTAGATAGTAACCAACCTGCCTCACGACGGTCTAAACCCAGCTCACGATTTCCTTTAATAGGCGAACAACCTCACCCTTGGCCGCTGCTGCACGGCCAGGATGGAAAGAACCGACATCGAGGTAGCAAGCTTCCGGGTCGATATGTGCTCTTGCCGGAAACGACACTGTTATCCCTGTGGTAGCTTTTCTGTAGTCAATAGCCCTCATCAAGAAGGCGTAGTGGTTCGCTAGACCAGACTTTCGTCTCAGGATTTCTTGTTATGCGAAATCCAGTCAGGCTGACTTATGCTCTTGCACTCTACTGTGGGTTTCTGATCCACATGAGTCAACCATTGGGCGCCCTTGATATCTTTTCAAGGGCGTGGCGCCCCACCCAAACTGCCCACCTATAGGTGTCCTCATCTCTGAGTAAGGGTCGTAATCTAAGAAGGGTAGTGTCTCATTGACGGCTCCTCCTTCACCGAAATGAAGGGATCGACACCTCCTACCTACACTGCGCATCAAAGACCACAACCCAGCCACAGGCTGCAGTAAAGCTCAACGGGGTCTTCACTTCCCCCTAGGGGTCTCTAGACTCTGCACTAGAATGTATTGTTCACCGGTTTCTGACTAGGGACAGTAGAGCACTCATTGATCCATTCATGCAAGTCGCCAATTAAGCGACAAGGTACTACGCTACCTTAAGAGGGTTATAGTTACCCCCGCCGTTGACAGGCCCTTCGTCCCGTTGAACCGGGTTTTCAGGTACCTGCACTGGGCAGGATTCACTGACTGTACTTGTCCTTTCGGATTAGCAGTCAGCTATGTTGTTATTAGACAGTTAGTGCTCCCTGGTCACTGCGACCTGCCTTCTTCAAGGCAGGCACTCCTTCTTCCGAAGTTACGGAGCTAATTTGCCGAATTCCCTTAGTCAGCTTACACCGACACGCCTTAGTCTTCTCAACTAGGGGCACCTGTGTCAGTTCTCGGTACGAACATTCAGTCGCCTTTTCACGGGCACCTGGGATTAACCAACTTTCGCTATCACACCTTCACCAGCTTCTCACCATTACGGTTCTCCACCGGTTTGAATGCTTGGACAGGCAGGTAAGCCTGCTTGGTCTACCCGGATGCGTCAGCCCGCTTGCGCGGAAAGACTGAATGGTACAGGAATATTAACCTGTTTCCCTTTTGTCGTATTCGAATTACGGTACGACTTAGGATCGACTAACCCTCGGCTGACAAACATTGCCGAGGAAACCTAGCCCCTACGGCGGTTAGGATTCTCACCTAACTATGCTGCTACTATTGCCAGGATTTTCGTTCCCGCATGGTCCACAGGACTTTACAGCCCTGCTTCTGCCCAAACGAGACGCCTTCCTACAGGATCACCTTTCGGTGCCCCGTGGTCTCGGTGGTCGACTTGAGCCCCGTCAATTTTCGGGGCCCTAAACCTCGACTGGTGGGCTGTTACGCACTCTTTAAAGGATAGCTGCTTCTAAGCTCACCTTCCAGTTGTCTGGGGCTTGGGACGCCCTTTAGTATTAACACTTAGTCGACACTTAGGGACCTTAACCACGGTCTGGGTTGTCTCCCTCACGCACTGGTAGCTTACCCACCAGTGCGGACTCCTGCTATCTACGACGACGGCGATTTTGGAGTTTGACAGGAGAGCTGAGGGTTTCCCCCCAGTTATCCCCAATCAGTGCTCTACTTCGCCGACTATCTCCTGCAAGGTCATGCTGAGACATGTTTCGGAAGGAACCAGCTATCACCCAGCTCGATTAGCCTTTCACTCCTAGACGGGGGTCACGCGAATGATTTGCAAATCAATACCGCTTGCGGTCCTCGACGACCCTTTCGAGACGCTTCAACCTGCCTCCGCCTAGATCGCTGGGATTCGGGTCGTACTCTAGTGACTCCACGCACTTGTATACGCCGCGCCTCACAATGTTGCGCGCATGTTGCTTTCGCTCCGGCTTCCTATGTATAGTTAGCCTCGCCACTCGGGTACACTCCCTGGCCCGTTCTTCAAAACGTATGATACGACGCCGGCAGTATAGCCCGTACTAATGCCTCGCGACATATTCCTTCGCTATACAGATCCTTTCACGCCGTATCGCTCTATCACCATCTGATTTCAGGCGCTTTGCACCTCCCTTCTTAGGGTACTTTTCAGCTTTCCCTCACGGTACTACTGCGCTATCGGTCTCAAGACATATTTAGTTTTGGAAGTTGATGTCTCCCAAATTCCCGCGAGAATTCCGACCCACGGTACTCAAGACAAAACCACAATCCGCCAATTTACGTTTACGTGACTATCACACTATATTGTGTGCCGTTCCAGACAACTTCAACTTTATTGGTTTGGACTGTATGTGGATTAGCTTATAACACTACATGTCCCTATCCTTTCGGTAGGGATTCAGTTTAAACTCAGCCGTTTTCACTCGCCGTTACTTACGGCATCTCTTTTGATTTCTTTTCCTGCCCCTACTAAGATGTTTCAATCCGGGGCGTTCCCGATCCTTACGGATCAGCACAAGTGTGCTAAGAGGTCTCATTCGGACATCCTCGGTTCAATGGCACCATGCGCCTCGCCGAGGCTTATCGCAACTTGGTACGTCCTTCATCAGAGCTTGAGCCGAGCCATCCACCAGATGGCATAATTGCCAGAACACGTTTTACTACATTCAGTTAGCGTCCAGAGATTGCGCTTATACACGGTTTCATCTAGCGTGGTTTCCTGTTAAAAAACCAGCTATCTACCCTTCCGCAGCAGCATTACACCACTGAGTGCATTGGTATGGACTCGCTGGGACTCGAACCCAGGGCCTCCGCCTTGCAAAGGCGGCGATCTTCCAACTGATCTACGAGCCCATATGTGGACTCGTACAGCCCACGAATCGTATTGACATGACAGTTTTTCGGTTTCCAATCGAAAGAATAAATAACACACGTTTGTGTGTTGCGTTAGGAGGTGATCCAGCCGCAGATTCCCCTACGGCTACCTTGTTACGACTTAACCCCACTCGCGAAGCCTAAATTCGAACACGCCAAAATAACGTGCCCTCATTCAAACCTCACTCGCATGGTTTGACGGGCGGTGTGTGCAAGGAGCAGGGACGTATTCACCGCGTGATGTTGATACGCGATTACTACGGATTCCGACTTCATGGGGGCGAGTTTCAGCCCCCAATCCGAACTAAGGCTGGGTTTAGGAGATTACCGTCACCTCTCGGTGTAGGTGCCCATTGTCCCAACCATTGTAGCCCGCGTGTAGCCCGAGTTATTCGGGGCATACTGACCTACCGTAGCCCGCACCTTCCTCCGCTTTAGCAGCGGCGGTCCCCACAGTGTGCCCATCACCCCGGAGGGTATGCTGGCAACTGTGGGCACGGGTCTTGCTCGTTGCCTGACTTAACAGGATGCTTCACAGTACGAACTGACGACGGCCATGCACCTCCTCTCAGCGAATCTGGTAAGGTCTTCAGCCTGACCTTCATGTTGCTGTCGAACCCGGTAAGATTTCCGGCGTTGAATCCAATTGAACCGCAGGCTCCACCCGTTGTAGTGCTCCCCCGCCAATTCCTTTAAGTTTCAGCCTTGCGACCGTACTTCCCAGGTGGCTCGCTTCAGGTTTTCACTGCGGCACCAAATGCGGTCGCACCGCATCTGACACCTAGCGAGCATCGTTTACGGCTGGGACTACCCGGGTATCTAATCCGGTTCGTGCCCCCAGCTTTCGTCCCTCACCGTCGGACCCGTTCTAGTGGGATGCCTTCGCCATCGATGGTCCCCCAAGGATTACAAAATTTCACCTCTACCCCTGGAGTACCTCCCACCTCTACCAGTCCCAAGCCTGTCAGTATCTCTTGACCGTCTGACGATTGAGCCGCCAGATTTCCCAAGAGACTTAACAGGCCGGCTACGGACCCTTTAAACCCAATAAAATCGGTTACCACTCGGGCCGCCGGTGTTACCGCGGCGGCTGGCACCGGTCTTGCCCGGCCCTTGCTAACAACTGCTATTTACACAGCTGGACAGCCAGCATTAGATGCTGGCACTCGGGGTCCCCTTATCGCAGTTTCCTGCATTGTAAAGTTTTCGCGCCTGCTGCACCCCGTAGGGCCTGGATTCATGTCTCAGAATCCATCTCCGGGCTCTTGCTCTCACAACCCGTACCCGTTGTAGGCTAGTAGGTACGTTACACCCACTACTACCTGATAGGTCGCAGATCCATCCTTGGACGCCGGAGCTTTGGATCAAGGAACATTCCAGTATCCGTGATCTATCCGGTATTAGTCCCAGTTTCCCGGGGTTATCCCGGATCCAAGGGCAGGTTATCCGCGTGTTACTGAGCATTACGCTGAGGGCTTAACCCCTCTCAACTCGCATGGCTTAGTCAGACCCCGATAGCAGTAACCTCTGGCAGGATCAACCAGAATTTTTTGATATTTTGTTGATATCTGCACACGATTCAAAGTATTGATTTAAACTATCGGAATTGTAGGAGGAACTATTATATATAGGTACAATAGTTCCTTGTTAATTCCATTCTAACGATTGGAATTAACCGAACTGTCATGCCAACGTCAGACGAGAAACTGCGTTCTTGTCTCCATTTAATGTATCATGATTAGAAGTCAGCACTTCATGCCAGGGCTATTCCCTTTGATCTGAGCCGACACTGTATTTTATACCATGATAAGGTAATAAATTGTTGAACAAAAACCCTGCGAATATCGCAAAAGTGAGTTGTGCAACCTTTTACTGTATGTTATTTATCGTTTATAACCCTTTCCCCCGCACACCCTTTTGATATACGGGATCATCAATTTCCAAACTACATAAACTTTCTCGGTAAGTTTGCCACCGAGCATCTCCTCTAATACTCAAAAGTATATAAGGATTGTGGAATTGAGGTTCTGATTTTGGATTTTTCAGTATCCCATTTAATAACAGTGAACATGCCTTCGGATTTACCTGTGAACCCTTCAGGCAGATTTGAACAGATGATGTTTTGGCAGCATTTCAGGTACGTTTACCATTTCTATCCCTTTTTTACCGAAAACCTGTTTTAAAAACAGCATGATAAAAGCAAGCAGTAATGGAATTGGTTCGTAGGGGGTATCCTCATTTCTGAGTTTATAACCTGATCTACCCTCTCTGCCTCTGTCTCCTATCATGCCTTTTACAACAACAAGAGAAAATACATATTTCTTAGTGTATGGCTCCTTCCATAGCAAGTTCGATGACTACGATAGGTGCAAATGTTTCGAAAGAGGTTATTGCCCAAATTACAGTGCTGTTATTTTTCTCGCTCGTTTAATGAGACCTGTTTCTCTTGCTGCTCACTTATTCGCGTTGTTGAACCTGTCTGAGACTACTGACCAGTCAATGGCTTTGAAAAAAGCATTAATATAATCCGGTCGTTTCAGGCCGTAATCTGTCAGGAAAGCATGTTCAAACACGTCCATTATAAGCAGCGGGACAGCTCCGGCAGGATGACCTGTATCATGCTCGTTAATCCAGAAGTTGAAGAGGCGCGCGCCTATCGTGTCATAATACAGTATTGTCCAGCCAATGCCGCGCATTGCTCCCACTGATGTGAAGTCCTTTCCGCAGGCTTCAAATGACCCGAATTCATCTACAACTTTTTTATAGAACCCTGAACCAGTATCAATTTCTTTTCCACCTTTTACCATGTTCCCGAAATAATATTCATGGAGCCGCATCCCATTAAATTCCCAGCCGAATCGCCGCTTCATTTCAGCGTACTCAAGACTTCCAGCATTTCCTCCTTTTAGTATAGCGTCCAGTATATCTGCAACTTTGTTCGTGTTTGTCACATAGCCTTTGTACAGCGTAAAGTGGTTATTCAATAACTGGTCGCTGAAACCTGCAGTTCCGAGCAGGTTTTCATAGTTTATTGGTTCATATGCCATAATATTACACTCCTTAAGGTAGCATACGCTTGAGAATAGATATATTTTTCTGGTCCTGGAGTTGGTATAAGGAATTGAATTTATTCACGAGGAAATTATAAACTTATACCCCTATCTTACGCCAGGATTCCCATACTAAAATTTGGTATTCTTGAGTGAAATAATGTGCAGGGGAAGGGGGAATTATCATCAATATAACAAAATAAATTAATCCATTGTTTCGCCTGTATCCTTCTGGCGAAGTTCCGAGAATTTAAAAGCAACCTGCCTTAACCTGACTCTTTCCTCATCTGAAGGTTCGGCTCCCTTTTTGATTTCCTTAACCCTCTCTGTTTCAATACCTGCGTATTCAGCTACCTGCTCGTATGTAAGTTTGTTAATATGAAGTAATTCAATTAAATATCGTTTTGTGGATGGAAGTGCCATAATATATCACCTTAACAGTAACATTAATACATAAACTGGTATATCAAAGTATCCTACGGTGATAAAAAAATGAATCCTATTGATGAAATACAAACTACTGAAACCAATATTGGTCAAGGTAAAAAGAAAATAAAAAAATTCAAGCGCAAATGCAAGGTTGTCCGCGTGGCACAGGCAAAAGGCTGGAGAAACGTAGTGGTGCATGATCCAAAATCAGATGCGAAGTATTTCTTTGGCAAGGTTCAGAATTCACCGCCTGAAATCACACCTGGTGAAGAACTATACGTGGGTTTTGAAGACCTGATGTATGACCTGCCTGATAGGAAACACAAGATAATCCTGATGACCCTTGACGGGTTCCAGCTTGACTGGACTATGGTTTAGTTTTTATGAATAGGGCGTATTCCCTGGAATAAAAACCCCTCTGGTAATCCGGTACTGTTGATATTTCATTATTTTCGGGGTGAATTCAGGAAGGATAATTACTGTGGGAATGTGGCGGTTGAATTATTTTCACCATTTGCCAGCCGATATATAAGGTAATCATTTTGATAACCTGTTAAATAATTTTTTCTTTTGGCGCATCTATAATGATTGAAAAATGAAGTTTATTCAAAATTATTTCTCCTTTTTATTCCTTTTCTTCAAAAATGATTGGCATCCTTCACATTCCGATCCGGAAAATCCTTTTATTGATATTATCGGCTGCACGTGCATGAAATACCCATTCGAAATTAGTATGATTTCTTCCTGAAGATATAAGGTTTGAAATCCTTCTAATATTTGTTGCTCCTTTAAGAGTGACTATTTTTTCGTCTGTTCTTTTAAAATAATATTCCTCATTACATTCGCCACATTTTACATAAGGTAAAGATACCCGATGGATGAAAACATGGATGTAGAAATTATTTATATCCCTGTTCCCGCATACCTCGCAAGGTATGAATTCATGTATTATTTCTTTAATATTCATAACCACTGCCCCTTAATTATTAATAGTGTAAATTCCATTATATAAATTTTTTCATTTATTATTTTTTGACTGTGGATTATTGAAAAAAAGGACAGGTTTCATTAAGAAAAGGATTATTAATAATAATACCATTTACAGAAAAAGAGCAATATGAAACGTTTTTATATAATAGTTATATTAATTTTAATTTCATTAATATCAGGGTGTCTCGATTCAACCCCTGATAATGCCACAGAAGAATTACGTATTTCTACAACATCTTCAACCTGTGATACCGGAATACTTGACCTCCTCAACAAGGAGTTCGAAAATGCAAACAACGCAAAGATATTAACCGTCTGCCAGGGAACAGGTAAAGCCATAGCAACGGGAGAAATGGGTGCTGCTGACGTGGTATTTGTGCATGCCCCGGCGTCAGAATTAACAGCCGTGGAAAAGGGAAGTTTCATAAACCGGACGTATGTAATGTATAATTATTTTGTAATTATAGGACCTGGGAACGACCCTGCAGGTATAAGAGCGACAGAGAATGCACCTGAGGCATTGGGAATGATTGCAGGTAAAGAACAGCCCTTCATATCCCGCGGTGATGATTCGGGCACACATAACAAAGAAAAAGCCATCTGGATGGCAGCTAATATCACGCCTTCGGGAACATGGTACCAGTCGGTTGGAAAAGGCATGGGGGATACGATTATGACAGCAGATATCAGGGAAGCTTACACGCTTTCAGACAGGGGAACGTACCTTGCTATGAAGGATAAAACGAAGCTTGTAATACTTTTTGAAACTGATAAGGAATACCTGTTTAATCCGTATCATGTAATGGCTGTAAATCCTGAAAAGTTCCCTGATGTGAAATATGACATGTCAATGAAATACATAAATTTCCTGACATCGACTGAAGTACAGGCTATTATCAGGGATTATGGCAAAGATAAATTCGATGAACCGCTTTTCACACCTGCCTTGATATGATTTTATGGGAAGTTTTGAATTTCTCTTAGACGGGATTGTAAGGGCATTTGAATTAATTGTAACTTTAAATCCCTACATCCTAAGCATAACAGGTGTCTCGATAAAAGTATCAGGGACAGCCACGCTGCTTGCAGCCATGACAGCAATTCCGCTGGCGTTTGCGCTTTCTTTTGTGCAATTCAGGGGCAGGCATGCAGTTATTACCCTTGTAAATACCGGCATGGGGCTTCCGCCTGTTTTTGTGGGTCTTTTTGTTTTCGTGATGCTTGTCCCGGCAGGACCGCTTGGATTCTTAAACAGGATTTTCACACCTGAAGCTATGATTATAGCCCAGTATATCCTTATCACACCGATAATCACAGGTATTACCCTTTCTGCAATAAAGGCAGTCCCTGAACCGATTATCGAAACTGTTTATACCCTGGGTGGCAGGGAAAAGGATGTTGTTTTAACAACGCTACTTGAGGCAAGATTCGGAGTCATAACAGCAGTTCTTGCAGGACTTGGAAGGGCACTTGCAGAGGTTGGTGCCATTCTGATAGTTGGGGGGAATATTGCATATACTGGAAGTGTGGGTGGAATCGGGGAAGGTCTTTCGTACACGCGCACACTCACCACTGCGATAACATCAGAAACCAGTAAAGGGGATATATCCACATCCATAGCCCTTGGTATTATCCTGATAGCCATATACCTGTTCGTGAATGTCGCAGCCGGTTTTTTCAGGAGACAGGACTAAAATGGCTGAACTGTTCAGGATATGCAACCTCACAAAAACGTTTGCCGGAAAAGATGTTTTAAAAAATATAAACCTTCGAATTTACCGTGGTGAGATATTTGCATTAATTGGTCCGAGCGGTACGGGAAAGACAACTTTTTTGCGTATTTTGAACCTTTTTGAGAAACCGACAAACGGTATATTTGAATTTGACGGGAAACCTGTAAATGGCACACCACTTGAAAAGAACAGAATCCGGCAGAGAAGCTCCCTGCTTTTCCAGACACCGGCTGTGTTTAATTTATCCGTGTTTGATAATGTGGCGTATGGCTTGAAAGTGCGGGGGTTCGATAAAAGCACGGTTGAGAAAAAGGTAAAGGAGGCTCTTGGAATTGTGGGTCTTTCCGGAATGGAAACACAAAAAGCCCGGACGCTGTCAGGCGGCGAGGCGCAACGCATGGCTTTTGCAAGGGCGATTGTGTACGGTCCCGAGGTGTTGCTGCTTGATGAACCCACGGCAAACCTTGACCCCTACAACGTGGCAAAAATAGAGGAACTCATCAGGCACATCAGGGATAAGTGCGGGACTACAATCGTTATCGCAACACATAACCTGCCCCAGGTAAAACGTATTGCTGACAGGGTTGGTGTGCTGCTTGAGGGGAAACTGATAGAAGTTAACAGTGTCGGGGGGATTTTCACGTCGCCAGGGGATGCGAGGTCTGCGGCGTTCTTGAAGGGTGAGATGGTGTATTAATCCGTTTTATCCTTAACCTGAAACCTAATCAGGCTCAAACACTATCATGCCTGTCTTAAGGCATGATGCCTCTTCCATTGTGAGTTCACGAGATACAGCATTGTCTGAAATGATGGCGCTGTTGCCCATCGGGTCTTCGATTATAACCGTAACTTCAGCCTCCCCTGCGATTATTTTTTCAATCATGTCAAGAAGCTCAAGAGCACGCTCTTTTTTACCTTCTTCATTCCACCTGACAATGGTTTCAAGCATATCCCTGACCCTGGAAAGCACACCCTCTATATTCGAGATAAAAGCTTCAGAAGCAGGTCCGGGTTCGATATCCACACCAAGTTCCGGGATACGTATTGTCCCTGACGTGGAACGTACAACCCTTGCGTTAATGTCTTCAGGGTTCTTCACCGTTAATTCATAACGCACGGGCTCGCGCTGTGTAAGAATGAGAGTGTCCGAATACCTGAACCCGCAATCACACTGGGAAGTGATATTCATCACTTCACCAAAAAATGGTATTTCAGCAGGACACCATTTAGTGAGAAGTTCCCTATTGCAAAGCGGACAGGTACTTCTCATAACAGTTACGCCGCTGCCTATGGAATCCGGGTTCACTTTATTTTCTGCCTGTTGATATGCACACCGCCGGGTGTCACAATGACCTGTTCATCCTTTATCATTGCTATATCACCATTAACATCAATTGCAACCTGTTTAAGACCTTTAACAACCCTGTCAAAAAGCGTCTTATCATGTTTTGATGGTACCACATCTATTATAAGGATATTTCCGTCATAAACCTGTTTTTTCAATTCATTCAGGACTTCAAGTCCGGTAAGTTCGGCTATGCGCACTGACATGCCACCCTTTTCTTCGAGAAGGTTGTCTTCAAACTCTGATAAGTCAAGTTCCTGGTACTCCTCTACATTAGACTTTTCCTTAGTCCCTGTGCCAATGAGCTTATCTAAAAAATTCGCCATGAAATCTCACCTTTACTTCTTATTGGTTATTTCTATATATCTATTTCTGTTAAAGCTTCCAGATTTCATCCCCGACATAATGGATTGACTTTACAACCTTACCCTTCCTACCTGCCATTTCATCCCCCCTGACAAGGGCTTTTCCTATTGCCAGCGCTTTACCGTGTGTTTCTTCAATAACAATCACAAAATCGCCTTCTTTTATTGAAGGGTCAGCATCAACAACTCCGGGTCCCATAATATCAGCACCGTTAACGACAAACCTTACAGCTCCTGCATCAACTTTAACAAGACGCCGTTCTGGTTTCATTTCAAGGGCGCCTTTAACGGTTGGAAAAATCACTCCTTCTATTTTAAACAGGTGCGGCTCATTATCAACAAAGATCATACTCCATTTATCAGTCTCCACATATTCAAGTTTTTTATTATTATAGGGTGATGCATCCCCGAAAGCTTCTGTAATATCATTAAAAAGTGCTTTTTCATCACTCTTCCTGAGCACATTGCGTGATTTAATCTTCATGGTTCACCAATAGTTTTAAATATTCTACAAACTAGTTTGGTTCATTATTGCGTTGATTGTTAAATAAACTTTATTAAGGAGCATTTTATGGGAAACAGACCCCTCGACATTCTAAACAACACGTTAAATAAATCAGTACTTGTAAGGCTAAAAGGAGCACGTGAGTTCAGAGGTGAACTACAGGGATATGACATGCATATGAACCTCGTACTGGCAAATGCCGAGGAAATTAAAGAGAACGAAACCAAAACTCTTGGAACAGTAGTTGTACGCGGGGATAACATCGTATTCATTTCCCCTTAATATAAAAAAGGTGATAATAAATGTCAAAAGGTACATCTTCAATGGGCAAGCGACAGAAAAAGAGCCACGTGAAATGCAGGCGTTGTGGGAGTGTTTCATTCCATACAAAAAATAAGGCTTGCTCGTCATGCGGCTTTGGCAAAAGTTCGCGCATGAGATCATATAAGTGGCAGGAAAAAAGCGGATATTAGGGTGACCCGTATTGCATGAAGAATGCGGTGTAGTCGGTGTTTCGTTTAAGGATGAAGCTCCTGCCGCGTTGTCTATCTATTATGCTCTTTATGCCCTGCAGCACAGGGGACAGGAGTCAGCCGGTATAACCGTGCACGACGGTACATGCGTGAAGACCCTGAAAGGCATGGGTCTGGTTCCTGATGTTTTTGATAAATCGGATGTTGATAAACTAAAGGGTTATGTCGGTATCGGGCACGTCCGCTATTCTACGGCAGGGGGCTCAAATATTGAAAACTGCCAGCCACTTCTTATTAGTTATAAAAGCGGCAATATCGCAATAGCACATAATGGGAATCTCGTAAATTACAATGAATTGCGGGAGGAACTTGAAAAAGAGGGGCGGATATTCCGTTCTGATTCGGATACAGAGGTTATAGCACACCTGCTTGTCAAGAACCTGATGCAGTATGAACTTGGAGAATCTGTCAAGGAGTTGCTGAAAAAACTGGAAGGTTCCTATTCCCTTACCATTCTCCTTGGAAATAAACTGGTTGTTGTCCGTGACCCGCTTGGTATCAAACCGCTGTGTTTCGGGAAGATGGATAATGGTTATATAGTGGCTTCTGAAAGCGTTGCTATTGACATACTGAACGGGGAACTCATCCGGGATGTCAGACCTGGCGAGATGATTGTTTTCAATAATGGGACATACGAGAGTTACCAGTTGTCCAGGTCAGAGAATTATGCACACTGCGTTTTTGAGTATATTTATTTTGCAAGACCGGATTCCATAATTGATGGCAGGCTTGTTTACGATGTCAGGATGCGTATAGGTGCTGAACTTTTTGAAGAACATGATACGAATGCAGATATCGTATCCCCTGTTCCGGATTCCGGCATAACTTATGCGATTGGTTTTTCGAAACGTTCGGGAATTGATTACCTTGAAGGCTTGATGAAGAACCGCTACATAGGCAGGACTTTTATTATGCCTGGGCAGGATATGAGGGAAACTGCTGTCCGGCTTAAACTTAACACGGTCAAACCCAATATTGACGGGAAAAGTGTCGTGCTGATAGATGACAGTATTGTCAGGGGCACCACGTCAAGGCGGATAATTGACCTTATGCGAAAGTCGGGAACCAGGGAAGTGCACATGAGGGTTGCAAGTCCGCCCATTATTTCGCCCTGTTATCTTGGTATTGACATGCCAACTCGCAAGGAGCTTGTGGCAGCATACAAGGCTGTGAAGGGTGTGGAAGCTGTTATTAATGCGGATTCCCTCGGGTATATAAGCGTTGAAGGACTTGTGAAGTCGGTAGGTATCCAGCAGGAGGACCTGTGTCTTGGCTGCCTGACAGGAATATATCCGGTTGAGATTCCGGGTGAGCGCTGTGCGAAGAGGCAGTTGAAGCTGAGTGAGTTTTGAAGACGTGGTACTATTGTAAGATGAAACCTGCATGAGAGAAAACTAAAAAAGAGATGATGGTTATTCTAACGTAATCATTTAACAATAAGGAAAACTGAGGCTTAAATATGGGCATAATGAAAAGGATGAAGAGCAAATTTTCATTTCTTAAAAAGTTGTTTAAGAAAAGGAGAGCACGGATCGGGATATACGGTCCGCCTAATGCAGGTAAGACCACGCTTGCAAACAGGATTATCAGGGACTGGACAGGTGATGCGATGGGTTCTGTGTCGAAAATACCTCATGAGACACGCAGAGCCAGGCGGCGCGAGGGTGTGACCATTAATTCCAACGGTTCTTCCGTGACCCTTGATGTAATCGATACGCCCGGACTTGCCACGAAAATAGATTTTCATGATTTC
This sequence comes from Candidatus Methanoperedentaceae archaeon, assembly GCA_014859785.1. GTDB lineage: Archaea > Halobacteriota > Methanosarcinia > Methanosarcinales > Methanoperedenaceae > Methanoperedens_A. The sequence goes on from JACUTP010000004.1 coordinate 14,109, forward strand.
ATGGAACTCGGTATGAATGAAGAGGAATCCAAACGAAGGGCAAAGGAAGCAACAGAAGGAGTGATAGAAGCTGTAAAATGGCTGGATGACCTTGACGGTGTGATTCTTGTGATGGATGCCACAGAGGACCCGTACACGCAGGTTAATGTAACGGTTATAGGTAACATGGAAGCAAGGAAACTCCCACTACTGATAGTGGCTAATAAAATAGACCTTCCAGAATCATCACCTGCAAGGATTCATGGCGCATTCCCGCAGCATCCTCTTGTATCGATATCAGCTCTTGAGGGGCAGAACATAGATTTACTTTATCAGGAAATAGCTGATCATTTCGGGTGATGTTAATGAAAGGAATACAGATGGATTTGATTTCAGAGGACAAACTTGACGGTATGACCTCAATGGAAAAAGTGAGGTTAATACTGGATGAAGTGAAAAACGGGAAAATCCTCGTGCTTGAAAAAGGACTTACCCCGAGTGAACAGAATAAACTTATCGAGCTTACCATGGTTGAGATAACACCGGATAATTTTTCAGGAATAGAGATTGAGAGTTATCCTGTCAAGCACGGGAACAGGTTACTGGACAAATTGCTCGGTAAAACATCGCTTCGGACAAGGCTTACGGTAATAGGTCCTGCTGACCAGTTAAAGACGATTAAGAAGGACAGGGATATGATAAGCGCCCTTGTCTCGGCACAATAGGATTATGCCCCATAAATGTACAAAATGTGAAAATATATTCAAGGACGGCGCAGCTATTATACTGGACGGTTGTCCCAGATGCGGGTGGAATAAGTTCCTGTACGTCAGGGATGAAAGTATAAAACCCGAATTACCAGGGAAGAAGGCGGACACTCAACCTGCTTCAATACCCGAGGCAGCATCGAAATTCATAAAAGAAGTTGATGAGCTTAGGGAAAAAAAGGAATCACCGGAGACCGCAAAGCAGGAGAGTGGTGTAAAAGGAGAAGTTGGAAGCAGGGTTGAATCTGTCAGGATTCTGTCGCAGGGTTCTTACGAGTTAAATCTCGAATCCCTGCTTGAGCGGGATGAAATTGTCATGGCGCTTAAGGAAGACGGCTCTTATGTCCTGCATTTACCATCGGTATTCCAGAAAAAGAAGCGTTAGGTGCGGTAGAATATATCCGGGGTTGCATTAAGGTTACGATTTAAGTATTGTATCGGGCGCGGTGAATCCGGGGTATAGATGATAATTGTGTTAATAGTGTCGCCAAATTCCCGGGAATCGTGGATATAGTATCCATTTTCTATCCTTGAGACATTTGTTACCCTGACAATTGCTTTATCAGGAGCTATTTTTAATATCTGGTAATCAAAATTTGAGAAAATATCTTCTAATTTAGGTTCAATATCTTTACTCCCGATAAAAAGTATATACAGTTTCATAAGTTTCGGGAATTCGTAATTGACTGTTATTGTCGCTTCTGTTTTGTCAAAATTAATTGATGCCGAGGTAATTTCAAACGAACGCTTCTCAGGGCTCCCGTCTGTGAGGAGAAGAAGTGCTGCAACCAATAATATGGCAAATACTGCAATAACTGGTTTTTTCATTGGTAGGACTTATGCACACAGTAAATATATCTTTTTGCCATGTTTTCGTATTTCACAGTTTTTTTGCGACTGCGTTTATCATATGCCTTGTATAGTTTTTTCCATCGAACCGCTTTATTATTCGTGATTCAAAAACCCGGAAGGAGAATCCTGCAAGCAGCCTTTCCAGCTCTTCCCTGTTAAAATAGTGGTAGATGATTCCGCTTTTCCTGGAAAATGTATCCGGCTCGACCTCAATGCCGCCGTGTCTCATATCGTCTTTCCCGAAAACATCAATATAAAGCCCTCCGCCGTTTACAAGTATGCGCCTGAACTCACTTACCGCAAGTCCCCTTTCTTTTAATAACAGGTGCTGTAACACGCCGTAACAGAATACAGCATCAAAAGAATTATCGGAAAAAGGCATACTGCAGATATCTCCGGCAATGAAACCAATCGCAAGACGGTGCTTTGTACTGTCGGTGCGTGCAATTTCAAGGGCGTTTAATGACACGTCGATTCCTGTTACATCATACCCCCGCATCCGAAGCGGCAGGGTGTATTTCCCGTTCCCGCATCCTGCGTCAAGGATGCGCCCTTTTACAGAAGATAATTCGATATTATCGAGTGAATAATGACCTTTCCACTTGCTGCTTTTATACTCGTTGTCCCATGCTTTTATGTGTTCCATCCGTCCAGAATAGTAAACTGGAACTATTATAATGTATGCAAGCCATTACTGGCAGGATGGCAACTGTGTTAACTATAGCAGGTGTGGATTCAGGCGGTGGTGCGGGAATATCTGCCGACTTAAAGACGTTTGCAGCCCTTGGTGTCCACGGGACAAGTGTTGTTACCTCGGTTACCGCGCAGAACACAAAAGGCGTGCTGGATTCGTATGACATACCTGCTGCCTTTATCGAAAAGCAGTTCGATGCGGTTGTAAGCGATATCAGGATAGACTGCGCCAAGACCGGGATGCTGTCATCTCCTGAAATCGTGCGTACGGTGGCAAAACTGGTACGGAAAAATAAGCTTCCCCTTGTTATCGACCCTGTGATGACAGCAGAAGCCGGTGGAAAACTTCTCAGGGATGAGGCATTATCTGTTCTCATAGTGGAACTCCTGCCTCTTGCAACAGTGATTACCCCGAACGTGTTTGAAGCCTCGGTGCTCTCAGGCATTGAAATCAAGGCTATGAAGGATGCTGAAAAAGCAGCTGTAAAGATATATGAACTCGGGGCGGGAGCGGTTATAGTGACAGGCGGTCACCTTGCAGGAACGGATATTCTTTATAATGGCAAAACAACGTATGTTGAGGGAAAGCTGGTGGAAGGTGGGGGAACACATGGTTCCGGGTGTACCCATTCAGCGGCGATAACGGCAGGGCTTGCAAAGGGCTACGGGCTTGTGGATGCTGCAATACTTGCGAAAAGATTTGTTGGTAATGCAATACGTAATGGTGTCAGAATAGGGGGCGGCGTGGCACCTGTAAATCCTGTTGGCAAGGTATTTGCGGACTCGGATAGGTACCGTGTTCTGGTGGATGTTGAAGAAGCCGTGGAACTTGTCGCGAAGAACATGGATTCAGGGCTTGTTGCCGAGGTGGGATGCAATATTGCAATGGGGATTGAAGGTGCAAAATCCGAAACTGATGTGGCAGCTGTTTCAGGCAGGATTGTGAGATTGAATGATGCGGCTCATCCTGTCGGGTGCGTTTCATTTGGCGCCAGCAGCCATATTGCAAGAATTGTGCTGACCGCAATGCACTATGACAGTTCCATGCGGGCTGCGATGAACATTAAGTATTCGCAGGAGGCGCTTTTTTCATGCAGTCAACTCGGATTTAGCGTATCATCGTTCAGGCGGCAGGATGAGCCCGGTGGTATCTCCACGATGGAATGGGGTATTGCTGATACCATCAAGCGGGAAGGCAGGGTTCCTGATGTTATTTATGATAAAGGTGGTGTGGGTAAGGAGGCGATGATAAGGCTTCTGGGAAGGGAGGCAATGGAGGTTGCAGAAAGGGCTGTCAGGATTGGGGCGATGATGAGAATAACTCCCTTATAATGTGATGAGGATACAGCATCACAATTTTTCGTTTTTTTATCCTTCCAGGTACCTGATATCCTCCTCAACAAATTCTTTCGTGGATTTTGCGATGTCCCTGTAAAACCTGGTTTGCGCCTCTTTTTCAACCCTTTCAGCAAATTCAGGCAGCCATACCCCGAGATGCCTTTTAATAAAAACCTTTTGCTGTTCCAGGTAAGCGGAAGCGGTATCATAATCCGATTTTTCAACAGCCTCAAGTTCCTTTAAAATAAGATAATACATGAACTCAAGCTCAACTGCAATATGGTCAGGCGGCTGCTTAAAATTCCCTGAGATTTCAAGCCCTGCATCACGGTATAACTTGACTGCATCAAGAGTGGAATTTCCAATAACCGTATTTCCATTCTCCATATAAACCGAACCGTAAGGCGGGGCAAGCAGCTGGTACGGCCCGACAAAAAGCCGTGAATAATCAAGTATCAACTCTTCCACATCACCTGACTCAATGTTTATCCTGGCAGCATTACGCATATTACCAGCCGTTTCCATGCCTGCAAGCTTTTTCATTAACTCCTCATCAGGTATGTGGTAGCAATCAGACAGCAGTTTATAGAAACCGCATCTTATTTTTTCATGTTTCAAAAGTTCCTCCTTTTTCAACAAAATACCTCTTATTGTTCAAATAAAAAAATAATGTGCAAGGGCAATTCATTGCCCTGCACTTCCTTCCAGATTAAGGTATTTCTCCCCAATTGTATATACTAACAGTATCACTGAAAAGGAAAAGACAACAACCAGTAATTCCGGTATATTAGGGAAATAAAATATGAACTCTGGTTGACCGATTGCACGGGGTCCAAGCGGAATTGCCTGCCCTTCAAGTAATAGTTCCATCCGACTGGAGAACATTCCCATCAATACAAGTGCTGAAGCAACTGCCACCATTTTTACATTTTCCCGAAGTGAAGGCACTACCATAATGATAAATGGCAGGAGAAGCCCGAGCCATAATTCAAAATGATACGGGAACGAACGTACAATATAATCAAATGCCCCAAAACCAGGGGAACTTGCATACAGTCCTACAATTGTTCTCCATATGAACAGGAAAAGAACCATACCTATAATCAATCCAAAGACTTTTCCAAGTTCATTAAATAAAGATACCTGACTTGAAGACATTACTTTATTTGATAACATGTTTTTAACAACAGTCACAAGGATTATAGCTGCTATCCCGCTTAGTAATGCAGCCAGGATGAAGGATACTGGCATAAAAGCACCAAAGAAGGCTGCCCTGGATTCTGTCAACCCGATAGTTGCCCCAAGTGTTGGTGTTGCTGATATTCCAAAAAGGAACATTAACAAACCAGGTATTTTTGCATTTCCTCCTTTGTGTAATTTCAGGAATGTGATTATCAGGAATAATAAATAAAAACCATATAGCAAACCCATCCACCATAGCGTTGATAATGGGTTTGGTGTTATCAGGTAATTAATCATATTCCATGGTGCACCAAGTTCCAGAATAAGTGACATGAAAGCACCGGTCAAAGCTGCTAATGCCAGGAATGTCGCACGTTTTGATACTGGTTCATATTTCTTAATTCCAAATACAATTGATGCTGAAGCTACAAAGGCAAGACCTGTACTTGTAAGTGCAAAAAACATATAACTTCCAAGGGGTAAAGTCCAGAAGATAATATCATTTGCAGCATATATCACATGCCCTTCACTGAAAACCCTGTATGCCGTATACAACCCGGTAATTATACCTATACCAATTATTAAAAGCCAGATTCCATTTAGAACTTTATTTTCTGACATTTACAGACCTCCTTTTGATGTTACATAACTTGCAGATTTGAAACTTCTTATATAATATACAGCTGGTTCAGTCCCGAGCTCTTCCCTGAGCCTTGTTGTCTGGAATTTTCCAATAAGCTCGCTTACTTTACTGTTCGGGTCATCAAGGTCACCGAATATCCTTGCATTGGCAGGGCATGACGTTACACAGTACGGGAGTTCGCCTTTGTTGACCCTGTGATCGCAGAAAGTGCATTTTTCAACAACTCCTTTTGGTCGAATGCCAGGCAGGGTTTCATCCCTGTCAGGATTGTAATATGGAATTACAGTTCCGCCGGATTTTTCAACAACTTCAGAAGCAGATGATGTTCCATCATTGATAATTTCTTCATCGTCTTTCCAGAACTTATGAGGTTTTTCCCAGTTGAAACTTATAATACCGTAGGGACATCGAGCCATACAATACCTGCACCCGATACAGATATCAGGATCATGCATGGTTATATTGTTATCTAATTTGTGCATTGCTCCTGTGGGGCACCCTTTAACACATGGCGCTTTTTCACAGTGGTTGCACAATGTCGGGATATATTCATATTTCACGTCGGGGAATGTACCAACCGTCTTGTTGATTTTACTCGACCAGTAAATTCCCTCGGTCAGGTTATTTTCATTCCTGCAGGTTATGATACATGCACCGCAGCCTGAACATCTTTGAAAGTCAATTACCATTGCATATCGTGTCATTTATTAACCTCCTATTATTTCTCCACTTTAATCCTTGCAACGGCATAGAATGCCGAACTTCCGCTCAGGCGGTCATACTCTACAGGAATAATGTCATTGTTGTTGCCGCCTCTTTGTTCTTTTCCGAACACTTTTGCTGCTACTTTTCCGTATGCCCAGTGTCCCTGCCCGTATGACTTTGCAATGGTACCGGGTCTTGCACCTTCCCATAGTGACGCCTTGCACCGGACTTCACCGGTCGGAGACGAGAGTTTTATATCATCCCCGTCTTTTATGCCGATTTTAGAAGCATCTATTGGATTAATTTTTGCCACATCTTCCCATGGCATATCCCCGGGGTCAAGATCCTTCAATTCCTGGTACAGGGTACAGTTTGCAGATCTGCCTTCCCTGTTAAGTCTTGCCTTGTGCTCAACGAGCACGAATGGATACTCACTCGCGCTTCCTATCATATATGGCTCTTCATAATGCGGTACGAATGCGATTTCACCCCTTGCCTGGTATTTGCATGTAGCAAGAATGTCATCAACAGTAGTTTCATGTTTTTCAGCATGACCGACAAGTGCAGCTTTTAAGGTTTCGCTGTAGAACTCGAATTTATCGGTCTTTGTACCCATTTTACTCCATCTGGCTTTAAAAGGGTAAGGGTCTGAATTCCAGACACCTGTTGACCTGAAATCTTCCCAGCCGTTGAACTTATCCCCGCCTTTGTATTGCACCGGATCCCACAGCTGCTGGGTTGCGTACTTAAGTGCATAAATGGCAAATTCCGACCCATTTTCCGGGACTTTTCCTGTCTCAGGGTCCTTGTATTCCTTGTAGTGCCTGAGGAGATTATCAAACCCCCTGTCTGCAAGTTTTTCTGCTAACATCCATGGAATTTCTGTTTCATCTGTTTTTACATCCCATAACGGTTCAATAACCGGCTGATTCAGGGTAACATGCCGATAGCCGTTCGCGTGTACCTTAACATATCCCCACTTTTCGAACATGTGGTGGGTGGATGGTAAAATAATATCTGCAAACCACGACAACTCAGAAGCATTTGTTGTTATATGGACAAAGAATGGTATTTTTGCCATTGCCCTTTCCCATCTTTCTGGTTGAGGCGCCGAGAAAGTAAAATTATTCATATATCCTATTGCAACCTTTATCTCATTGGGGTCTTCGTTCAAAATGCCGTCAGCCGCATTATTTGTAACAACACCGCCACCGGATTTTCCGGCATTCAATGCGGGGAATCCCTTTGTACCCCGGTGGTCGATCTTTTTGTGCTTCGCCCCTGCTTTTGCAATATCATCAATGAAATTACCAGGATCTGGGAAACTTTGTGTATATTCTTTATTTGCTTTCATGGTGCCGCCCACGTTATCAACTGCGCCAACAATCCCGTTCAGTGCATGTGCCGCCATGGATGCGTATGCTCCACGGGTCTGCATAACAGGACCCCTGCCCACCCATGACATGGTATGCGGCGCTGCTTTCCCGAATCCTATGGCAACCCTCCTTATCTGGTCAGCAGGCAAACCTGTCTTTTCTGCTGCCCATTCAGGCGTTTTATCCTTAAGCTCGATATTCCACCACTTAACCAGCCCGTGTGTGTGTATCTCCTCAAAGTCTTCCTCGTTTACTTCATTTCCTGCTTCAAAGTGGTTGGCACCATCCCTGAAGTCTCCAACGAATTCCTTATGCCACAATCCTTCAGTCAGCAAAACATGGGCCATTGCAACTGCAAGAGCACCGTCTTCACCCGGTTTGACGGGTAACCATTCATCGGCTTTGGACGCGCTGATGGATAACCTGGGGTCAACAACCGCAACAGTTGCCCTGTCAATCACATCCCCCCATACACTGAGGTAGTACGAAATCTGCCTGTTTGCGACAAGCGGGTCTGCGCCCCAGAGAAGTATATACCTCGTATTCATAACATCATACTGGCGGTAATCCCATAATGCTTCTGTGTAATAGGGTCCGAACTTTTCAGCCTCGGCGCAGATGGCACTATGGGAAATATTATTAGGTGAGCCGATAATCTTGGTCATCCTGTCATAAATGATATCCCTCATGTAAGAGTACCGCCCCCTTAATAGCAAGTACTTGTGAGTCTCGTTGTTATTGCGAAGTTCCATTATTTTGTCAGCTACCGTGTCCAGTGCCTCATCCCATGAGATTGGTACAAAACCCGGGTCTTCGTTGCGCCCTTTATTAGGGTTCGTCCTTTTCATGGGAGTCTTTACCCTGTCAGGGTCATATACCTGCTGCAATCCAAGATGCGCCCTGGGGCAGCTGGCGATTCCGTTTACTTTTGAGTTTGGGTTTCCCCTTACCTTTATAGCCCTTCCGTTTACGACATAGACCTGTTTTGCACACCACGAAGTGCAGCCCTGACATGTTGTAGCTTTCCATTTGCCAATTCCATTCACTGGTGATGAACCTGTCTCAGCAAGCGCCCTTAACACAGGGTTTGAAGATGCGCCGAGTGCAACCACAGCGGTTGCTGCACCAGCAATCTTAAGAAATCCCCTGCGTGATACTGCCGTACTGCCAGGTTCTGACGGTTTTTGAGTCATTTTTTCCTCCATTTGTTTTTCCATTTTTATAGAAATTAGATTATAATACAAATGTCGGATATGCATTTACTATGCGTTTTTTATGCCTACCTAACCAAACAATAATCATTATGATAGGTATATTTAAAATTTGTGTTATGAAACTCTGATGAGCCATG
>JACUTP010000164.1 GCA_014859785.1 Candidatus Methanoperedentaceae archaeon
CTTACATTCTATGGGTAAGCTTTGCAGCATTAATTAATTTTTCGATATGGAGACTTAATATTTGAGATTGTGGAGTATACATCCAGGATATCTTGATGGAAAAGGACTCCTTGATATGTATCGGCGATAGGTTAAAATGTTATAAACACATAATAAAGCAGCATGGCAAAGAAGAAAGAAGGCAGCGGTCTTATGTCATCGGCAGGTTTGATGAGATACTATGATGCTGATGAAACTGCTATTTTAATCCAACCGAAAACCGTGGTTATAATCGCACTGGTTTCCGGGATATCGATACTGTTTTTGAATGCATATTACGGACTCTGGCCTTAAATTACATACAAAAGAATATTGAACAAAACGTGTGGTTAATGTCCACGACCAGAACTCCTATTTAGCCTTAGGCGGCCAGCTTTTTTCCATCCATCCGGGAATACGCCCTGAATCAGGAGGACCAATCAGCACCTTAAGCCCTGTGACATCCTCGACATCACCCTGAAGCCGCGCCGAAAGACCTGGCAGTATCAATGCGCCGTGGGATGTTTTTTCAGCGAAATCAAACCCTGCCTTATCAAACGTCTCCTTAATCCTGGCTGCCGTTAGCTGTCCTCCTGCCACTGCCGCCTCAACACCGATTCCATCAGTATCAACCGCAGCAATATAGCAGTCAATCTTGTTAGACGATAGGTCACTCTCCACAGTATAATACGTAAGAGCGAAATTCGTGGTCACGATAACAGGAGAATCCTTTGCAGGCGCACCGACCTCAAAGACGCCGGGCTCAACCTTCACAGGCGTTCTCGGGTCAGTGTAAATCGTATCCCTGATATGCACTTCAGGCAGGAGCGCGTATGGCTCAAGACTGTGAAGTATCATTATATCGCCGTACCTCACCGTGAAAACAGATGCAAGCACCGTTTCCCAGTACGAAGCGGTCACAGGCTCGTCATACACAAGATACGTGTTCATGGGAACAGCCATAAGCGGGAAAGCAATTTCCTTCTGTCCCTCCTTAATACCTGCCCTTCGAATCTGGATAAACCTGTCAAACGTCCCTTTCAACTGGTTTCCCTGCGGGTATGTTCCAGGGTCAAGCACAAGGTCCTTGATTCCCATTTCAATAAATGTCACTGCAAGTGATCTCAGCTTATCAAGGTCAGGTGAGAACAGTACGACTGGAACCTTATACTCCAGTGCCAGCTCTGCAACATCGCCCCAGTTATCCCCGGTTGCCGCATAAATCAGCGGATTCTTGTCCTTAACAGCTTCAAGACCTGCTTTCAGGACAGCAGGGTCAAACGAACACAGGATAAGCGGAAGTTCCGTGGTTTCACTGACTTTCTTTACAGCTACTGCAAATTTTGAGGCATCGCCTGACACGCACCTGACAGCAACCATATCCAGGTTCAAAAAATTTCCAACATAGAATTTACGGAAATTCTGGATTTTATTAACCCTTTCCACAAGCTCTGCTTCTGGCATCGTATCACCGACATCATAGGCAAACTTTGTGGGATTGAAAAATGTTAACTGGTGGCGGTAGAGCACATCATCCCCGCCAATCGCTTTTGCGTGCTCACCAGTGCCAATGATTACCTCGCGGATTTCCGGCGCCAGAAGTGATTCAAGTTCCATGTACTTTTCCTTGAACTCGTCCGTAAGAAGCGGCGGACAGTCCTCAAGTTTCATTGACCTGTCAATAAGTCGGGATGCAAAAGCCATGCATGTCGTTTCACCGCACTCACCGCAGTTTGTCTGCGGCAAATACTTGTAAACCTGGAGCGGGCTGTTTACTTTCATTTATACCACCGCAGAAACCCAGTTGCTTATATCAACATGCTCGTTTTCCTTTGAACCGTACAGTGTCCGGGTAATCTCTTTCAATACCTGGACTGCTGTCGGGTGCATCATCATGAACAGGTCATTCCCTGCAAGCGATAATGTAAGACCCGTGACAATCTCCCAGATAGGTCCCCTGTACTCGCGGGGTCCCCAGTCAGAGTCTTCCTTCAACGGCGAGGAAACCATCCATGACTCGCGCGCACCCCATGCGTTTGTGGTGCCGCTTGACATCGGGAAATTCAGTTCCTGGTCGCCTGACAGTCCAGCCAGCCTTATCCTTTCCATATTTGTGTAAGCGTAATCCAGACCGTAGCCAAGAGCCGCAGTTGTGGGGTCCATCACGATATTCTCACGTGCCACCCCGCACTGTTTCATGAGTTTGCGGTTAAGTTCCTTCTGGGCATTAATCTCAAGCTGCGTCCATGAAAGAACAACATGGTTGTACTTCTTTGCCGCCTCTGCAATGCGCGCATAATCAAGGTTCAGGCTTGCAGACGCAAGAAGGCATCTCTCACCCTCTGCCACTTCTGCTGCCTTTTCAAGCACTTCAGGGTCTTTTTCAGGATTGCCTGAACCCCCGATAACGATAGGCACATCCACAGCCTGGAGCACTTCTTCCACTGTTTTAGCAGCTTCCGCGGGTGACGTATCCTTGATATTCGGGTCTGTGCTGATAAGATGGATTGTAACCATGTCAGCTCCGAAATCACGCACGACTTTCTTTGCCCACTCAGCAGGGCTTTCCATGACGTCCTCGTAATTGGATTTCACTGCCTTTGCCATGCTGATAGGCATATCAAAAACGTCCATTGTTATGTGGTTGCGGTGCGGCATCGGGCTGTCAAAATAATAAGGAAGCGCATTCTCGCCTCCCAGGGTTATCGTGCTTTTTCTTGTGCCGCCGTCAGATGATGTTGCACCAAGCACGACTTCCTGTATCGGATTCTTCCATTCCTCAATTCTACCGACACTGAATTTTGAATCGATTAACCGGCTCAGCCTTTTCGGGGCTGTTGCCGTGGTTGAGCTGCCTGGCATCCGGTCAACAGGATAACCCAGTATCCTGGAAATATTCATTAAGTGCAATGCAATTTGTGTGGTTTCATGACCAAGCGCGTATGCCATCTGCGGATTTAAACCAACCTGCCCGAGGTCAAGCTCTACATCACCTTCTATTTTCACTCCTTCCAGAGCTTTGACATCAAGGTCACCGAACAGGCTTCCAAGTTCTGAGAGTTTGATTTTCTTCGTCATTTTTTCATCCCATTTAGCACTATTAATCGTCTTAATCGTCCAAGATAGGACTGGTCACATATATAATTTTATATTAAAAACCGTGTCGAAACAGTATCTGTAAATCTCGATAATAATAAATACTGAATGCAAAGTTATTTGAGACAATAATACTATTCTGGAAACCTGGTTTCATAGCATGGATACGAAAAGCCCCTATTTTACAGCATCAGCAGCCTCAGTTACGTATTTCATAATTTATTTTTTGCTAAAATATTTGCTGCAAAATGTTCTGGATTTGGAAGGGGCTTTATTAGGTGCGGTTGGTTTCTGGATTGTTATTTTTATCGTGCACAGGCTTCTTGAAAGAAGGTATTCTGATTAGCATTAACATTTTTACAAAATTCTTTTTAAAAACAGGAAAACCAGGTATGCAACTATCATGAATGCGAATATCCTGATAAGAAACATTGTAACCCCGAGCAATGCCTGGAATATGAAAACTGCAACAACCAGGGCAATAATTGCAATTATAATCTCTTTTGTACTCATCAAACTATGATTTCTTTTTCGTGCTTATAACTTTATCCTATAAGCTCCAATAAAACAATAGCATGCGTATAGGAATCATCCTGCACGGTCCTGAAATCGTGGATACGGGTTCTGCGAGTCAGATAATAGGTCTTTTCGCAAAAGATAACGATGTTACAGCAAAACTTGGCGGGACAATGGGGCGGACTGCCGTACTGGATTCGGGACTTGAGGACGTTATCGATATATCACAGGGGCTTACGCCAAGTGAGACGATAATTGCAATGAAGGACAATATTGACCTCGCGATGCTCCTGAACCACGGGAAAAC
>JACUTP010000165.1 GCA_014859785.1 Candidatus Methanoperedentaceae archaeon
ACAAGCCAGACAGGAATAACCTGTAACAGGCTCACAAAAACCTGATTCCTTTCGGCATCTCCCCGAACTTCTCCCTGAACGCCACCGGCCAGTTTTCAGGTTCAAGACTTTTTTGCGCAAGGAACACGCTTGCCCATCTTTCAAGCCCGATACCAGAACATCCGCTCCATATTTCATTTTTAGACCGGGATTTCACGTTAAATCCTTTCGGGTATTTGTCACCGTTAACGCTCATGTTCTGGAACTCAAGCCACTCCCCATCTGCGCCCCTGTACGGCAGCGGCGCCTCAAAGTCAATGGTTCCTATCTCCTTGTTCCCTGCAAGTCCTGTCAATCCTTCTTGTGCCATGAACCAGGGCGTGACCCATGCCATCCTCCATTCAAGGTCAAGAATACCATTAAATATACGCTTGTAGCATTCCTGCATGTCCCTTGAGTGTGCAATAACCTGCTCAGTAGTCCCTATGAAAACAAGCTCTATCCTGTGGAACTCATCAACGCGTTCCATCCCGTGTATGCCGCCGCTTTCGTACCTGTGCGACGTGCCTGAGCGGTCAAAAACCTTTATCGGGAACGAATCGTCATCAACCGTTTTTCCCTGCAAGAACGGCCAGAACGGCGGACACTGGGCATAGCACATGCCTCCGATTGGTTTATCGATTTTCCCTGCAATCATGTCAAGCGGGACTTCAAGCGTGACCTTATAATGGTCGATTACCTCTTCCCAGAACTCAGGGTCGCGCGTCTTTGGCGGACAGACGTAATATATCTCAGGATACACGCCTTTTGCATGTCCTGAATGTTTCCACACGTCCCACGTTACAAGTTTCGGGAAAATCATCTCTGTGTAACCAAGGGGGGTCAATATTTCCTCAATTACAATCTGCTCAAACGTCCTGAAAAGACGCGTCATCTGAGCGCCATGTATCCACTGCCCGCGGCTCGGTGCACGTTTTATCCAGCCAAGCTTTTCAGCTTCAGCTGTCGGGTCGGCTGTGAAAATGTATTTCTTTTTCGGGCTTTCCCACAACAGGTTCCAGTGCTCGGCTTTACCGCCGAAATCCTGCGCCCGTATTTTGTCCTCTACAAGCGATATTATCCTGTCAGGAACCTTGTTCTCAATTTCTGCCTCACCAACGTCAAGGGAGAGGTTAATACTTTCACCATCAAAATCAATTGAGCTTACATGGGGTATTTTCTTTGAATGCAGGTCTTTTTCAGAAGGAAGGCAGACTGTGTACTCTTCCACATCAATACCCCTGATACCTATCCTGTATTTCTTACCGAGTACGGCTGCAAGCTGTTTTCTGATGCGGATAAAAGCTTCATGGGCACGCAGGTACCTGTCTGATTCAATATCGAAAAAAATACCATTGCCTGTAATATCCCAGGCTTTAATTGTTGCGCCGCGCCCATCAGGTACGCCTTTTTGAAGTATTGTTGATTTTGCCTCCCCGACAAGCCTGCCGACATCCTCGCGTGCTTCGGACGCATCTGCACTTGTCCTGAAACTGCCTTTTAAGTGAAAATAAGGTTCCATTATTTCATTCCATGTATTTTTTATTGACAAATATTGATTTGTGATTATCTGCTATTACTGGCTTTACGGGTGCTAACTTATTAATTATTTCTTATTTAAATTGTCATGAGATAACCTGTACACCGGGTTTATTACTTTCACTCCCCTTTTACATTAATGTTATTTTATTCATCTGCCTGCTGTATATGATGATGTACTCAAGTTTCGGGATGACCAGGAACGCCCATGCGATAGTAAATTCAATTACGATTCACGGGAAGCCCGTATTCCATACACCAGAGATGCACCTCAAGCCATACCTCTGCCGGGATAGTGTATGCAACCTGGCTGACATAATTGCAGTTTATCAACAGTCATGCAGGTTCTATATTGTGGGGATTGAGATTAAGGAGTGGAAGGCTCCCGTTTACCCGAAGATAGCAGAAGAATACCTTCAAACCTACAGGAAGACATGCGAATATTTTTACCTTGCAGCAAAACGATTTTCAAAGAGAGCATTCGAACTGGATGATATCGGGCTGTTTGACCTGACACGGATGGAGGTCGTGAAAAAACCCGGGTACCTTTATCCTGACCCCGGATTCAGGGGGCATTTAATGAAAAGGATCAAGAAGCACTTTTTGGAACTGCCAGAGGTCGTGGAAGACCCGTTCCAGAGGACACTTTCTGAGTTCCGGGTCACTCAAGTATTACGGTCTTCTCGTCAATGAGTAAAAGCACCTCGAATTTGGCACCATATTTGTCATGCAGCAGGTAGGGCTCAATAATCCAGAGCCCATCCATCAGGTTGTTGCTACCCGGTTTAAGAAAAGACCCCCTCTTCCCCAGAAGCAGGTACATCAGCCCGGGTTCAGGCAGTTTCTGCCAGTTTGGTGGTATCCTGGTGAGGCGGTGACCAAGGAAAATGAATGGTGGAAACGCAAGTGTGTATTTCTTCCTGGACTTGATCAGTCTTTCAGACATTTTAAAAGCGTCCCTTATAATCATATCATACGTTATTTTTTTTGCAATCTCAATTGCCACATCCTGCGCATAGGATACAAACTTCTCAAACTCAGGGCTTTTCCCGAGTACATGCATGGTTGTGTAATCACCCGGGTACCCATTGTGGACAGGGGCAATATCTATCAAAACAATATCATTCTCTTTTACTTTTCGGAAATATCTTGTAATTAAGCCTGTTCCGAGGGCAAAGCTGTTCCTTAGCTTTGAGGTTCCCTTCCCTACACCGATAACTGGCATGTGCCAGTGCTGGTTTACGTCATGGGCGCGGAAAACCTCACCAGCCAGTTTCTCGACATCCCTTTCTGTCATCCCGACCTTTATCCTGCCTGCAATCTCTTCACCCAGCTCTTTCGCAAACCTGCGGGCTGCTACATATCCCTCAATATTCTCACCGTTCATGTATTTTCCTCCATGAGTGCATAAACAACTGCCTCCCTGAAATTCACAAGTTCCAGGTTAAAGGCATCCTGCATTTCAGTAATATCGCAGATATTGTCCTCCTGCAGCATGATTAATTGCTGGGTTGTGATGGGTGGTTTGTCCAGTATTTTTTCAAGAAAATATGCAGGCAGCCACATAAGGATAATCGGGATATCTACCGCAGGCTTTTTAATACCAAGTACCTCCATAATGGTATGGAACACTTCTCTGTATGTGATCTGCTGCGGTCCGCATATCTCGAATATCCTGTTTGTAATTTCCGGGTCGGTTAATGATTTGGTTATGCAATCCACAGTATTGCCCACATATATTGGCTGGACCCTGCTATCACCGCCAATAACCGGTACAACAGGGGCATCCCGCACAATCTTTGAAAGCATCGTGATGAACTCTCCCCCTTTTCCCACCATGATAGAGGGCCTGAATATTACATATTCTATCCCGCTGTTAATCACTTCCTGTTCAGCCTCCCATTTGGTTTTATGGTACCTGCTCCTGGCATTTTCCCGGGCGCCAATAGCGCTTATATAAATAAATTGCCTTACTCCCGCTTCCCTGCATGCTTCAACAAGGTTCCTGGTTCCCTGTGTATGTATTATCTCAAACGACGCACTTTTTCTCTCCACGATTATTCCGATAAGATGTATTACCCTATCCACACCTTCCAGCGCCATTTCCAGTGATTTCCTATCGTTTATATCGCCAATTACCGTCTCTATTCCGAGTTGTTTTAATCTTTCAATGTTTGATGTTCGCCGTACAATGCATTTCACCTTGAGATTTTCTGATGCCAGTCTTTTCACAAGATGGCTCCCCACGAATCCGGTTCCACCGGTAACAAGAATCATAATCCACCTTTTTAATATGTATGCCGGGGGGTATATAAGGATATTGTCAGATTTTATTTTG
>JACUTP010000005.1 GCA_014859785.1 Candidatus Methanoperedentaceae archaeon
TGCATTCTGATTGTATGCCTGCCAGGAGAGACTGGCAGCCTTTTCACATCTCAATTGGGCAAGACTTTTTCATTTTCGATTTCAAGATCTTCCAGGGAATTTACTGTCAGTTTTATTCTCTTTTTTGCAGCCTTTCAGCGGTTTACCGGCCGGCTCTGTTATGTCAAGAGATGCTGCTAACGAAAGGTCATACCGGTTATTCAGGTTCTGGATTAAACCATGTTCTCCTGTTCGCTGCATCAGTCTATCGACCATAAAAAAAACGATAGCTATAGAAGTAGGGACCTCAGGGTATTATTATTTATATTCCATGGATACATAAGAATTTTAAATGCTGAGTAAGTTTTATGAATGAAATCAATCATGGCAAGCATAGTGCCCTATCAGTAATTTTGAGTTTAAAAAAATAAAGAATGATAGGGAGTTCATTAAATTATGAGTAAAAACGGAGGGAAAGCTTGTTTATATACACGGTTGCAGGGAATGCTGTATCTTCTGGCATTCCTTACATTTAGCATAGGGGACGCCATCACCAGTTTATGGATGATAGAACAGAGAGGTATTATGAACGAGGCAAACCCCATTGTAAGGTACCTGATTTTAAATTATGGCTCAATGGCATTCATGAATATAAAAATCTGGTTCGGTTTAATAGTTTTATTTATACCGTTCCTTATCCAGACAAAGTCGAATGAGCCTGTTTACTGGATGGTTAACGGTTATCTGGTATCATTTATTATTGCAGGAACACTGGCATCAATTCTCAACATACAGGCAGCCATGAACCGTGATATCTTCCTATCTCCAGGGGAGGTGATAATCATATTCCTCATTTCTGTTCTGGTACTGACAGAGATAGGGGAAAGAATCGACAGGCTGACGCCCAAAAGCTGGAAGCTACCTTGACTGTGCCAGAAAGGATATTATTACCGCACTGGTTTTTTTAATCAAACTCTTCTCAAGGCAAAATTAAATATTAAACGAGTTTTGGCAACATGATTGTAGCTAAAGCGATTAACGCAAGTGCCCATAATATAATTTTAATCTTCATCACCCCTTAATCGAAGATACCCGACATTTCGAACACTACAATTTATTAATTTGTCTTAATGATATATACGTTTTTCTAGAAACTTTTAATTATCGTCCGGTCGCATCAATATTTCCCGTTACCATCCTTCCACTGATGCAAAACCAGGACAGCTTCAATTCGTGTTGGAAAACCAATATTCATCAGTGTGTGGCTTGACTTGCAGGTTATATTTAACGAAGCGCAAACTTATTCTTATTTAGGTAGGAATAGTGAAAAAATTGATAATTGTCAGGAAATTCCAGCCGGAAGATTTCAGCAGTGTTATTGAAATCGAAAAAAAAGTGTTTGATGAGCATGACCCTTTCTATTACATGAAGTTCTACGAAACATGCTCTGAAGGGTTCCTTGTTGCTGAATTTGACGGTATAGTAGCAGGTTTTGTGGTTGGATACAGGGTTTCGGAAAAAACAGGACGGATTTTCTCCCTTGCCGTAAACCCTGAATACCAGAATCTCGGTATCGGCGGCGCCCTTCTAAATGAAATAATGAGACTTCTCAGGGAAAACAAGGTTTATGAGGTAGTCCTTGAGGTACGCCAGAGTAATACCAGGGCTAAACGGTTCTATGAACGATACGGGTTTTACGTTGCAGGGATTTCGGAACGTTATTATAACGATGGGGAAAACGCTTACCTCATGAAAATAAGGCTTCGTTACTGATAAGCTGATATTTTAACATGTCTTTCTCCCTTCACCTGATTTCAGTATTCCCGTGTTCTGGGCTGGTATAACGTGATACTGACAGGTTTGTATGCAACAAGCGGACCCTGCGGTGAAAATGTGAAGAGGCTGTGTTTCAGCCAGTTCGCATCATCCCTTAAAGGGTAATCAGTCCGGAAATGGGAACCGCGGCTTTCCATCCGGTTAAATGCCCCTGCACATATACAACCTGCAATATCCAGCATGGCTTCAAGTTCAATAACATTAACGAGTTCCTGGTTGAAAATGGTGTTTTTGTTCCTTACATAAACCTTACTGAACCGTTTTTCCAGTTCAATTATTTCATTTATGGCATCTTCCAGGTTCTTTTCATCCCTGAAAACTCCTGCCTTCTCATCAAGAACTGTTTTTAGTTTATCCCTGATTACATGGAATGGCTCGCCTTCCTTCCTTTGCATCAATCCCCTGATGCGTTCAATTTCATCTTTTAATTCCCGATCCATTATCACGGCATCACCAGAACCGGAAGATAATGCGTACTTTTTTGCATTTTCACCTGCAATTTTCCCGAAAACAAGTGTTTCAAGAAGTGAATTGCCGCCAAGCCTGTTGGCACCGTGCACGCTTATGCAGGAGCATTCACCACATGCATAAAATCCCTGGACTGCTGTCTCGCAGTTGCTGTTAGCTGCTATCCCGCCCATTGAATAATGCTGTCCTGGCTGGACAGGTATCGGCTCTTTAACCGGATCTATATCTGCAAAATCAATGGCAATCTGCCTGATTCCCGGAAGGCGTTCATTTATTATTTTAGCGCCAAGATGCATCAGTTCAAGATGTACGTATCCTCCGTCAAATCCCCTGCCCTCGTTTATCTCTCTACGTATTGCCCGTGCCACTATATCCCTTGGCGCAAGGTCAAGGGAATGTGGGGAATACCGTTCCATGAACCTCTCGCCGTTTTTGTTTTTCATGATGCCGCCCTCACCCCGCGCCCCTTCTGTTATGAGGATATTCGTCCCGAAAAGCGTTGTCGGGTGAAACTGGACAAATTCCATGTCCTGCAGTGGCACACCTGCCCTGTACGCCACGGAAATACCGGAACCTGTATTGATAATGGCATTTGTTGAACGTTTGTATATTCGCCCGTACCCGCCTGTTGCAAAGATAACAGCCTTTGCATTAAATCCGGCAGCCTCGCCTGTTGCGATATTGTACCCTATCACCCCATAACACCTGCCATTATTTACTACAAGGCGTGTAACCATCCATTCAGTATATACCATGATGTCGTTTTCCAATGCCTGCTCATACATGGTATGGAGAAGGTTATGCCCTGTCCTGTCCTCGGCATAGCATGTCCTCGGGAAACCGGCACCACCGAAAGGACGCTGGGCTATCCTTCCTTCATGTGTTCTTGAAAATAGCGTACCCCAGTGTTCCATTTCGATTACCCGAAGGGGTGCATCTTTACATAACACTTCCACAGCTTCCTGGTCGGCAAGGTAATCACTGCCTTTTACCGTATCAAAAGCATGTTTTTCCCATGAATCATCGCTTCCGAGAGAAGCGTTTATCCCTCCCTGTGCAGCTACCGAATGTGACCTGATTGGCATGACCCTGGATATCACGGCAACATCAGTACTTTTTGCGGCAATTGCTGCCCTGAGTCCCGCAAGACCGCCGCCCACTATAATAATATCATGGCTGAACATAACCTTATCATGGATTGACTGGAATATTTAAGTAATTATCATTCAGGAAAATCCAATAAATATATCCTTCATGCCTGCCTCTAAAAGGGACATGAAATTCATCGTAGTTACAGGCGGTGTGATGAGCGGACTGGGAAAAGGGATTACTGCGGCTTCCACCGGGCGTATCCTGAAAAACAGGGGGTTCAATGTAACTGCCATCAAGATAGACCCTTATATTAATATCGATGCGGGAACCATGAGCCCTTACCAGCACGGCGAGGTTTTCGTGCTAAAGGACGGCGGTGAGGTGGACCTTGACCTTGGAAACTATGAGCGTTTCCTGGATATTGAACTTACAAGTGACCACAACATAACAACAGGGAAGGTATACCAGAGTGTTATAGAAAAGGAACGCCGCGGCGATTATCTCGGGAAAACCGTGCAAATTATACCCCATATCACAAATGAGATTAAAGAGCGCATCCGTAAAGTTGCAAAAAACAGCGGGGCTGATATCTGTATTATCGAGGTTGGCGGAACCGTGGGAGATATAGAGAGCATGCCGTTCCTGGAAGCTGTGCGCCAGATGCACAGGGAGGAAAAGGAAGAGGATATAGCTTTCCTGCATGTGACTCTCGTGCCCACGGACACGCAGGATGAACAGAAAACAAAACCAACCCAGCATTCGGTGAAGGAACTACGAAGCCTTGGTCTTCAGCCTGACGTGATTGTGGCACGCTGTAAAAAACCATTACTTTCGGATACAAAATCAAAAATCGCCCTGTTCTGTGATGTCCCGACATCCGCTGTTATCAGTGCCCACGATGCAAACGACATATATTATGTTCCAACCCTTATGGAAAAGGAAGGTCTTTCTGAGTACCTGACAGAAAAGCTCAGGCTAAGCCCCGGGGAAAAATCCGCTGAATGGGATGAACTCATGGATAAAATGGCAGCTATTGACAGGGAAATACGTATCGGGGTTGTGGGGAAATACGCGCATCTCGGTGATTCTTATATCAGCATAAACGAAGCCCTGAAACATGCAGGGATAGAATGCGGATGCCGTGTCAGGGTTGACTGGGTGGATGCAGAGGAATTTGAGAAAAACCCGGATTTAATTGACACACTCAAAAAATATAACGGCATTCTTGTACCCGGGGGATTCGGTGTGCGCGGAACAGAAGGCAAGATAATGGCAATAAAATATGCCAGGGAGAACAACGTTCCTTACCTTGGTTTATGTCTCGGGATGCAGCTTGCGGTTATCGAGTTTGCAAGAAACGTGGTCGGGCTCAAGGATGCCAACAGCTCTGAACTTGTAAGAACAGAACATCCTGTGATTGACCTGCTTCCTGAGCAGGAAAATGTTACGGAGATGGGCGGCACGATGCGGCTTGGCAATTATGACGCTGAATTAACTTTAGGTTCACTTGCAAGCAAATTATACAATGGCAGCCATGTCATTATCGAACGCCACAGGCACAGGTACGAAGTGAATCCCGACTATATCAGACAGATTGAAGCAGAAGGCATGAAATTCACGGGCAGGAACGACCACAGGATGGAGATTGCCGAGATTCCGGGACACAGGTTCTTCTTCAGCTCACAGTTCCACCCTGAATTCAAATCGCGGCCTGGAAAACCCTCACCGCCTTTCCTTGCATTTGTTAAGGCAGCACTTGAGTGAACCGTGTTAAACAATGGTTTTTAACCATTTATCCACAAGACCATCAAGTTTTACGTCCACTTCCTCAAGCTCGTACCTGATTCTAACAACAGGTTTATTTAGCTTTAGCAGGTTTCCAAGGTCAATGGGCGTGCCTGCAATCACGGTATCGCATACAGCCAGGTTGAGCGTATTTTCGAGTTCCTGTATCTGGGAACCGCTGTATCCCATGGCAGGAAGCACGGAACCAAGATGGGGGTACTTTTTATAAACATCCGAAATCGAGCCAATGGCAAAAGGGCGGGGGTCAATAACCTCTCCTGCACCGTATTTTTGTGCAGCAATCACACCTGCGCCAAAAGACATTTCACCGTGTGTAAGCGTGGGTCCGTCTTCCACCACAATCACGCGTTTTCCCTTGATTAATCCAGGTTTGTCTGCTGTAATCACGGACTTTGCCTTAATTATTAATGCCTTCCCGTTAAGCGACCTTACATTTCTGGCAACGAGTTCCACATCCTCCCTCCTTGCCGAATCAACCTTATTGATTATCACAACATCTGCAAGCCGTACATTCACGCTGCCTGGATAATACGTAAGCTCATGACCTGCCCTGTGCGGGTCGGCAACTACAATATGCAGGTCAGGGCGATAAAACGGCGTGTCGTTGTTTCCCCCGTCCCAGATAATCACATCAGCTTCCTTTTCTGCTTCCCGCAATATTTTTTCATAATCAACCCCGCTGTAAACAACCGTGCCGCAGCAGATATAGGGCTCGTATTCCTCCCTTTCCTCTATCGTGCAGGCATTCCTGATACAGTCATCCATGGTAGCAAACCTCATGACTGCCTGTTTCACGAGGTCGCCGTACGGCATGGGATGTCGCACAACAACGACTGACAGGTCTTTTTCCTTTAATATATCAACAAGTTTCTGTGATGTCGGGCTTTTGCCTGCTCCTGTCCTGACAGCGCAGACTGAAATCACGGGCTTTGCGGATTTAAGCATTGTACTTCTTGTTCCCATTAACCTGAAATCCGCTCCTGCTGCCAGGACAAGTGAGGCTTTGTGCATTACAGTTTCATGTGACAGGTCAGAATAAGCCAGTACAACCTGGTCTATATCATGCTTTTTTATGAGGTCAGGCAGGTTATCTTCAGGATATATCGGGATGCCTTTTTCGTAAAGCGGGCCTGCTAACTCTACAGGATACACCCTTCCTGAGATTCCGGGAATCTGGGCTGCTGTAAAGGCTGCTACCTCGTATTGGTTATTATCCCTGAAAAAAACATTGAAATTATGGAAATCCCGCCCTGCCGCACCCATTATCAAGATTTTTGTCTGCAAAGTTTCACATCCCTTATTTATTGAAATGTTTTAATCCCGTATAACTTTATGTTCGTTTATTCATGGAAATCTATATTAACCATTAAAGAATTAAAAACGGGTAACAGGAGCATAGACGATGGATATAAAAATTGATCCTAAATATTACACCCTTATTTCTTTGATTATTGTATTCTTTGCTGTGGGATTGACAATAGGATATATTATATCCAAGCAGGCTGCGGTTGAAGAACCCCCTGTAACACCACCGGAAACACCGGTTGTGGATGAACCTGTTGCAACAATCACGGCAACACCGGACGGTGTGGAAACAACGCCTCCTCCAGAGGTTGAACCCACCGCAGTACCCACAGAAACCCCTCCGCAGCAGCCCGATTTTACAGTGAGTACCTATAATCCTTCAGTAGATAAACCCACACGAACAATAGAATTCAAAAATAACCGGGCAGTTCCTGACACATTATCAATACGTCCGGGAAACAGTGTATTGTTTATTATTACCGATTATACCATAGGCTCCCCGCTAACCTTATTGCTGGACTCCTCGTATGAGAGGAATCTTGGCACAAGCGGTGCAGTTGTGGTTACATTCAACAACATAGGAACATACAATTTCAGAGCCATAATACCATCCGGTGACCCGAATATAATCCCGAGACAATATGCAACAGGTACTATTACAGTCTATTCAATATCCTGATTATAATATTTCAGTGCACCAAGGGCGTTAATTACCTGGGGCTCATCCGGTATCATTATTTTCCCCCTGATAATTTCCCTTAGCGCGGAAACCATGCCTTTGTTTTTTACCGTCCCGCCAATCAGAACGAGCGTTTCTGCTTCCGGAACCATAAACGAAATACGGCGGGCAAAAGCGTAATGCATCCCTGCAATGACTTCTTCTTTCGAATAACCCGCCACAAGCTGGGATATCATTTCGGATACTGCGAAAACCCCGCATGTGTTGTTGATTTCAGGGATTGCTTTTGCTTTTAGATGAAGTGTACCCAGTTCTTCCAGTTCAAGCTTGAAATAATTTGCAACAAACTCAAGGAACGCACCTGTACCCGCACTGCATTTATCGTTGATTGTGAAGTTGTTTTTGGTAACGTCAATTACTTTTGTATCCTGCCCCCCGATATCCACAATAACATCGGCATCAGGATAACAATGGCGGACGCCGTAAATTGCAGCGGTAATTTCTGTTACGTTCGCCTTATGCGGGACTGACTTTCGGAAATATCCTGTTGATATAATTTCTTCTTTATCCACTCCTTTTATAAGGTCTTTCCAGTTGTGCGTTCCTGTTATTTCGTATGTAATCTCACCGTTTACAATCCTGACCGCTTTTGCAGTTGTGCTTCCGACATCAAGCCCTATCACGGCTGCCTCCCGATCATTTCCCCGAAGGCTTCAAGCCTTAATTTTACCTGTTCAGGGGTTTTTCCTGGCATGTCTCCCTGTATGGTCAGTACAGGGCAATCCAGTTCATCCCTCAGTATCTCATCTTCAAGCATGTGATGGCATGCAAACTGGGTATAGTGGATTACCCCATCAACTTTCCTTTTTTCCAGTTCCTTTTTAAGAAAACCAAACCTGAAATCAAGAGGTCTTGCAAAAGTGTATCCGCAGTAATCACGGGCAGTACTATGAATATCATTCCCGCTGTGCCTTATGAACTCAAAGGGCAGCTCGTCAAAAACCACCTGTAAACCAAGTTCCTGCGCAACTTCATGAATATCGGAATAAATCGGAGGCACACCGATTAATGCTATCCTGTTGTTAAGCTCAATTTTCTGTTCTCTGACAGAGGAAATTGCCGTTTCGAGCTTATTTAAATCCCCGCAAAGGTCGCTGAAAGATATAAGAATCCTGAAAGCATCAGCAGGTGAGATTCTGCCATTGCATCTTTTCTCATCGATTTTTTTACCGAGTTTTTTTAATTTACTTATTTCCCGGAATTTTCCAGGATACCTGACACCGCCAAGGAACCCTGACAGGGACTCAAGCTGTGATTCAAGGTATTCCGGATTGCCGTCAAAGGGATAAAAGAAAAAGTGGGTTGGTATTCCTGACCTTTGCACTTTTTGCCCGTCAACAAGGGCATTGTGGCAGTCGCCGCCTGCAACCACTATCAATGAATCGATTTCAATTTCTTTATTGACCAGCATCTCGCTCCATATCGCAGTCCATGCGCAGAGTTTGCTTTTCGGATATCTTTTTGATTCCGGTATTACATTATTGACATCAAAAGGCTCCGCCCCGCAGGCAAATACCAGTTCGGGAGGAACAAGGGCTGTCATTGCGATTTTTGGCACACCCGTACTTTGGTTCAGGTTAATTTATCTTTTTTGGGAATTGTTGCCTGGTAAACCATAAATTATATATTATGGTAATACTTTTATGGTGTAAATAATACTCTCAGTAATAATCAGGTGTGAAAATGTTAGGCGGATTCAGTGAAGAACAGATAAAAAGATACTCGCGCCACATCATCTTACCGGAGGTTGGCGGGAAAGGACAGAAAAAACTCCTTTCCTCCAGTGTCCTGTGTATTGGTGCAGGAGGGCTCGGTGCACCGATAATAGAATACCTTGCAGCTGCCGGTGTTGGAAAAATCGGGATTATCGATGACGATGAGGTTGACCTGAGCAACCTGCAAAGGCAGGTCATCCACGGCGGGAATGTCGGCATGCCCAAGGTTGAATCTGCAAAGCAGTTCGTCAACAGGCTAAATCCCGGCATCGAGGTGAAAACATATACAGAGCGGCTAAATGCGGGCAATGTGGAAGCTATGTTCAAGGAATATGATATCGTGGTTGACGGCTCTGACAATTTTGCCACGCGGTACCTCGTAAACGATGCATGCGTACTCACGAATACACCCCTGTCCCATGGCAGCATATACAGGTTCGAAGGGCAGGTAACAACAATAATACCCCACGAGGGACCGTGTTACAGGTGCGCTTTTGAGCATGCTCCGCCGCCAGGAATGGTACCGAGCTGCCAGGAAGCAGGAGTTCTCGGCGTACTTCCCGGTATTATCGGGGTGATACAGGCAACAGAAGTCGTAAAATACCTGCTTGGAATAGGTGAGCTTCTTACAGGGCGGCTTATATATTATGATGCTCTTAACATGACCTTTGACGAGATGAAACTGCGAAAGAACAGGAGCTGTCCTGTATGCGGCGAGGAACCGAAAATAACCTCGATACAGGAAGAGATTTATGGTGATTCGTGCAGGATATGGTGATAAAATGGTAGAACTTGATTTGAAAGGCGAAGTTTGCCCCTATACATTTGTGAAAACAAAACTGAAACTTGAAGAACTCGAAAGCGGCGAGGAACTGGTCATTCTATTTGACCATGCCCCTGCGGTTGAAAATGTCCCGCGAAGCCTTAAAAACGAAGGGCATAAGATAATGGGAATTGAACAGCCTGAAGACAAACTCTGGAAGGTAAAAGTACGCAAGGCATGAAACTCGGGATACTCCTGACCACAAGCCCTGAAAACGAGAATACGAATACTGTTATTAATATCAGCAGGGCTGCAATAAGGCAGGGTCATGAGGTATCGATTTTTTTGATGTATGACGGGGTTTATAATATAAACAACAAGGAGTTTGCAGCACTTGTTGATGATAGGGTGAGCATAGCAGTCTGCGCGTTTAATGTCGAACAGCGAAAAATCGGGAAAGTTGACGGGATAGTATTCGGGAGCCAGTACGACCATGCATGCATTGCAAGCGAGGTTGACAGGTTAATCTCCTTCGGGTGAACAGGCAGGTTATGAAAAAAATCACTGTGATTGTAAGGAACCTGCCGCTTAATACGCGGCGAAACTCAGAAGCGCTCAGGATGAGTGTCGGGCTGACGTTAAAGAATGATAAGGTAACGGTTATCTTCATGGATGACGGCGTGTATTCGGCAACACATCTTGAACCTGGTATTGTCAATTCCCGCTCCCCTGACAGGGAATTTGAGGCGTTATCAATGCTCGGATGTTCCCTGCTTGCCGATAAACCCTCACTCGATAAAAGAAGCGTAAAGAACCTGCGGGAAAATGTTGTTCCGGCAGCACGTGAAGAAATTGTGAACACAATAACAGAATCAGATATAGTGATACCATTTTGAACATGAAGATACTGCATATTATCAGGAACCCGAACGATACAACACCTTTTGAGATTGCAAAATCACAGGACAGCAGGCATGATGTGGCAGTGCTTCTTTTGCATGACGCCGTGTATGCAAAACCTGGTTTACCCACTCTTGCTGCATCGGATGATGCACAAGCGCGCGGGGTTACGGCACATGAATGCGTGGATTATGACAGGATAGTCCGTATGCTTTTTGAATATGACAGGGTAGTGTCATGGTGAGTGTTTTAGCGCCTGTCGCATCATTTTACTGTAATATCCATCAGCAGTTTTATTTAGTGTCAGCGCAACTATCGAAACGATTCCATGGAACGGTTCAAAAGAAAAAACATCTGGTTTGTGGTAATAACCGGCGCGGTAATTTTAACGGTTTTCACAAACAAAATAGGGTTTGAAAGACTTATTTTCTTGCTGGACAATTCCAATAAATTACTTGTCCTGCTTGCTGTTTTTTTCAACCTTTTAAACCTTATCGCATTTTCTGTAACATGGCAGTTTTTGTCTCCTGCCAGGATAAGCCTGTATAAACTATTCAGGTTTTACATGGCAGGGACATTTATCAACAACATCACGCCTACTATCGGGACAGGAGGTGAACCCATAAAGGCAATGCTTCTTGGGAAAAGCACCGGAACAAGCAAATCAGAGTGTTTCGCAAGTGTGGTGTCACAGAGGATGCTTAACATGTTCCCTTTCCTGACATTCGGGGGGGCAGGTATTGTGTTTCTCATCTTAAACCCTGATGTGGGGCTTGAAAAATGGGAAATTGCAGGCATGGTGTTCTCGATAGGAATTGCTTTCCTTGCATTCGGTATGATTATTTATTTCTATATCAGGAAAGACAGGCTTACAAACTTTGTCCATTCATCAATCCGTTTCTTTGCCCCTTTTATCGGGCTTGTGAAAAAGGGTTTTGACCACATGGCATATTTAGATGCAGTGGAGCGGTCAATTGATTCTTTCCATGGCGGTTTGAAAGATATACATAAAAACAAGCACGGTCTTTTAAAAGCAACTGTGTTTTCTTTTATCGGGTGGATTTTTGATGTGGCGGCAATTTATGCTGTATTCCTGGCGCTCGGCGCTGAATCATATATACATCCCGGCGTGCTGATTCTCGCATATACCATTTCAATGATGAGCGGATGGCTGCCCCTTTTCATGCCAGGGGGACTGGGTATTGTTGACAGTACGATGGCGGTGCTGTTCATATATGGCGGCGTGCCTGTTGATATTGCAATGCTTGCAACACTGTTATACAGGCTGGCTTCCTACTGGTCAAATACGGCAATCGGCGGGTATTTCATGTGGTCTATATTAAAGGCGTAAGAGCTCTTTTTTCCTGAAGGTGAAACTGCCGTTTGTTCCAACGCTTGCAGGCAGTTCCCCGAATCTTGAGCTGAGTATCAGGTCGGCAATTTCCATGTCCAGTACCTTTGCTACCCCGATAATGGATGAAGTGGGTCTTGGGTTGACATCCACAACATACGGCTTACCAGCAAGCACAATATCGATGCCCGCATAACCCCTGCATCCAAGGATGCTTGCCGTCTTTTCTGCAATTTCAATGAGTTCTGCTTCCCTTTCGCTGTGGCAGGGAACAATCCCGCCTTTGTACGACACGTTTTTATTTATTTCAATTAACTGCCTGTTGACTGTAAGGGGAAGCTGTGTTTTCCCTGTAATTATGCTTACGCTGAGGTGTTCGCCGTCGATGAAACGGGTGGCGATAAAACCCTCTCCTAACCTTCCCGAACTGCTCCTGAATATGTTTTCGGATGCGCACCCGAACCCAGGTTTTACCACGTAATCCCCGCGGTATGTTCCTTCGCTTATTGTTTCAGGTACAGGTATGTTATTTCTTCCAAGAATTCTTGTGCATTTTAGTTTGTCTGCGCACAGTCTCACGGAATCAGGAGGACAGCCGAGGTTTTCTGTGTTTTTTTCAATTATTTCCGTAAGGTCGCCCAGAATCTCATCAGGCGCCACAACCAGCCCGGCATCACATTCTTTTGATATTTCTGCAAGGCTTTCCTCGAAATCAGTGGACTTGACGGGTATTCCGGTATCGAGCAGGGCGCCTGTTGTCGGATAATGCACTTCATGCCCGCATCCTGTAAAACTCCTGGCAAGTGTTCGAAGCATAGCCATGCCTTCTGGCATGAACTCTTCCACCCCTGCGCCGACTGCGAATTCTGCGAGAAGTATTTTCATGAGTGTTCAGGAATTGGTTTATTTGTATTAATAATTGTGCGAAAGGTATTTTCAGCAGGCAAATTATTTATCTGCCAACGACAGATTTGTATTTTGATGTACGACCCACTTACATTCAAGGAAATGTACCCTGAGTGGTTCAACACTCCTGTTACTGCTCATGACGTTTTGAGTCTGTTTTTTGTTTTCGTTGTGCCTTTTTTGATTCCATACCTTTATGTCAGGTATTTTGAAAGCAGGATTGTCCTGTATTTCAGGTACAGGGTCAGGCCTTTTTTCAAATACACGCTGCATCTTGAAAAGTTCATTATATTTGTGAAAAGAATACTTGCGACACGGGTTTTAAGGTAGCTGGAATTGTGGGTCTCATTGTTAATGAAACAGGGTTTAATTTTTAATACCACAAATTATAATTATTAACCCCCTCATTAAACTAACCTGATAAAGGAGGAACACCACTGAAGAAATTATTATGGTACCTGATAGCAGGAACACGAGGCGGGCAGACCCGGGCACTTATCTTAAAAAACCTTATTGACAGGCCTTACAATGCCAACCAGTTATCCGAGGCAATGGGTATGGATTATAAGACAATCAGGCATCACCTGGACGTTCTTATCAAGAACGGAGTAATCACCATGGAGGGGGAGAAGTACGGTGCTATGTATTTCATATCAAAATCAATGGAGGCAAATTTAGATGAATTTTACAAAATCTGGGAAAAACTTAATAAACAGGGCAAATGAAGATGAGAAGGAGGTAATAGTATTAACATAACAGATATCGCATATTATATCACGGCAGGTAACATAGTGTTACTTCTTGTGTTATTAGTTTCGTATATCGAGATATACGGAAAGCTCAAATCCAATTTTACCCTTGGTCTTATTATCTTCACAATTGCACTGTTACTGCAAAGTTTTACACGGGCGGTTCTGTTGTTACTGGTTATTGCAGCTCCGCCATCGCCGGAAGTCTATCCTGACATAATTAATATTTTAGGATATAACCCGGTTTATGTCATAATACCGGATGCACTCCTGTTTATAGCCCTGAGTATCCTGTTGTATTTCACAAGGGAATAAAAAACAAGTTTACTGACATTGATACCAGATACAACAAAAACAAAACGGCTGGAAAAGGACATCCAGGACATTGCGGCATTTCCTGAGAGTGAGTTTGCAGGTATAATCCGGGAGGTAGGGTTCGAATGTGACTGCTGCGGAAAATGCTGTACCAGTGAATATAACGACCATGTTTTTCTTATGGATGAGGACACGTTAAGAATAGTGGAAAACGTGGGAATGGATTATCTCCAGCCTGCGCCTTATTATGATTTCTGCGATAACCTTGGAAGGTTCTATGTGATGGGATATGCGCTAAAGAGCAAAACCAATGGTAATTGTATTTTCTATACAGGAAATAAATGTGAACATTATGATATTCGCCCTGCTATCTGCAGGATATACCCGTACATGCTTCACAGGGAAGAAGATGAGCATGGTAATGCCGGGTTCAGGCAGGTAAGCGGGCTTGGTGAACACGGCACATACCACAATGAGCTCGAAGACACAGCATGCCGGGATATACTTGAGGGTGTGAAAAAATACGAAACCGCATTCCTCAAGCAAAAAATAATGTTCCTGGATTTAATTAACAATCACTTTAAAAAACATGGTCTAAGGCATAAAAGGCAAATGTATGATAAACGGATGAGGGATTTTGAAAAGGGAGGGAAAATCGAGGTTTATGTATTTTACAATGGAGAATTTGATAAGAATGTTATTTCCAAACAGATTATTAACTCCTGAGGATATAATAAGAGATTAGCTTAAAGGTTGAAATATGTCTAAACAATGTGACTTATGCGGTTTTACAGAACCCCTTCCATTTACATGCAAATTCTGCGGGAACTCATTCTGCTATAACCACCGGCTTCCTGAATCGCATAACTGTCCCGGTCTTGTTTTATACAAGCAAAAAATCCAGGATACAGGGAAGTTATATCATTACGAACCTGAAATGAAAGTACACATGCGAAAGAGCAGTGCTTTCAGGCAGGTTAACAGTTTCCTGTCAGTATTGAAAGGTAACGCATCCCTGGCTATCCTGGCGGTTGCCGTAATATCATTCTTGTTACAGATTATAATTCCTGTATATTCTTTTTATTTTGCCCTTTATCCGGTTGATATATTTTCCCGTCCCTGGACTCTTGTAACCCACATGTTCCTTCACGGCGGAGGAACCCACCTCCTCTTCAATATGTTGTTCCTGTATTTTATAGGGACAGAACTTGAGCGCAGGATTGGCAGCAGGCAGTTCTTAACCGTATTCATGGTTTCAGGGATTGTTGCAGGGATTGGTTATTCACTCTGGTCAATTTTCATAATGGGGAATCCTTTTGCTGCGGCAGTCGGGGCAAGCGGGGCATTGTTCGGGGTGTTTGCCGCTCTTGCAATAATTGCGCCTCATATCAGGCTATACCTTTTTTTCATCCCGGTTCCTGTAAAAATAACCCATGCACTGATACTTTTCGCATTATTTGACCTTTTATTCATAGGTTCAGGAGATCCTATAGCCCGAAGTGCACATTTAAGCGGTGTTGTTGCAGGTGTTTTCATTGGCAGGCATCTCAAGGGAAAAAAGCAGTATATGATGTATTAACCGTAATACAGGTAAAAAAATGATAGGAGGAGGAACCAAAAAAACAACTAGTTCATGGATAGGATGGTTCAGGTTCCTCAACCCCTATTTAATATTTTACCATTTATATGGTTTTTCCAGTTTCTTACCCGGATTCAGCCATAATCAGGGAATATAAGCCATTACCAATTGTTTTTTAAGCAGGCAGGACGTTTATACAATGGAAGGAATGATCAGGACATTTGTTGCTGTTGAATTACCGGACAAGTTCATCCCGGAAATTGAAAGAATCGGGTCTGTATTAAATTTGCCGGGCATGAAACTTGTCGAACCCGGACTTGTCCATATAACCCTCAAGTTCCTGGGAGACATCCATGAAAATCAGGTTGAACTGATTACAGAAGCACTCTTGCATGTGAACTGCGCACCATTTGAAGCAGTTGTTAAAGGTGTGGGCGTGTTCCCGAAACCAGCTTATATCAGGGTTATCTGGCTTGGTGCCGGGGGAGATTTTGAACCGCTCCATAGTGAGGTTGAACGGGTTATGGCGCCGTTTAAATTCAAGAAAGAACACGGTTTCACACCCCATGCAACCCTTGCCAGGGTGAAACAGGTGCGCGATAAAGCAGTACTGCTTGGGAAACTTAATGAACTTAAGGATGTAAACCTCGGTACATTCAATGTTGACTCCATACAACTCAAGAAAAGCATCCTTACACCAGAGGGTCCGGTATACGAGACTTTAAAGGAAATAAGGCTGAAATGACCTATATTGAAGAAATATGCGAATCCGTACTTTCACGCATCAAGCCCACCGATGAGGAAAGGTCAAAACTCGCTGCACTTGCGGGTAGAATTATCCGGAAAATCGACTCACTTGGCAGTGAGCGGGGATATGATATTAAGGGAATACTGGTTGGCTCGTCTGCCCGCGGCACATGGATATCGGGAGGGCATGACCTTGATATTTTCATAATGTTCCCCCCGCATCTTGACAGGAAGCACCTTGAGGAAAAGGGGCTTGAGGTAGCAAAAGCCGTATCTCTGGACGCTCAGAGTTCTGAAGAGCGGTATGCCGAGCATCCGTACATCCATGCGGTATTTGACGGTTATGAGGTTGACCTTGTGCCTGCTTTTAGTGTTGATAGTGCTTCCGGGATAAAATCAGCCGTCGACAGGACTCCTTTCCATAACAGCTATGTCATTTTCAGGATAAAGGGTATCGAGGATGAAATACTTCTTCTCAAGCAGTTCATGAAAGGGATAGGGGTTTACGGTTCAGAGCTTAAAACCCACGGGTTTTCAGGGTATCTTGTTGAATTGCTTATAATATATTACGGGTCGTTTATAAAGACACTTGTTGCAGCATGTTCATGGAAAAAAGGAGAGATAATTGACCCTGAGAACCACGGCACGGTGGTTTTTGATGACCCCATGACAATGGTTGACCCGACAGACCCTGCAAGGAATGTCGCTGCTGCGCTGTCGCTTGACAACATGTGTATTTTTATTGACAGAGCCTGTGAATTCCTGGAAAAACCCTCTGAATCATACTTTATTCATGCACTTGCCGGCGTGCTTGATGATAATGAGTTCGTTGGCATCCTTGGAAAAAGGGGAACTTCACTGGTCGGTGTAATATTTGATACCCCTGATGTTGTTGAGGATGTGCTGTATCCCCAGATGCACAAGTTCGAGGATTCCGTATGCAGCATGCTTGAACGGTATGATTTCAGGGTGTATAACAGTAGTGTATGGGCAGGGGATAAGGCAGTTGTACTGCTTGAACTGGAATCTGCAGGGCTTCCTGCCGTCAGGAAGCACACAGGACCATTTGTGTCTAATACCAGCCATGCGAAGAAGTTTAAATCGAAATACGAGGAATCGGATACATTTTCCAACGTTTACATCAGAAACGGGAAATACATGGTTGAGCTCCCGAGGAAATACACATCTTCAAAAAAACTTATTGAATCAGAAATTATGAATTGCGGTCTGGGGAAACATGTCGGTATGAGTATTGCCCGGCGGTACAGTGTACTTGAAAACGAGGAGTTGCTTGGCTTAACTGATGATGACTACAGGCGGTTCTTGAGGAAGTTTTTCGAGAAATGATAAAAGGAACGGTTTGATGAAGTACGCTATTATCTTATTATTATTGCTGCTTTTTGCTTCTTTCGGATGCATAGATAGTTCACCATATAAGGAAACCGACATACCAGAACTCCTGGAAACTCCTGCTGATTATAGGGGAAAACAGGTGCTGGTTAATGGGGTGCTTGAAAACGGCATGATTCAGGGAATCAGGATTTTAAAATCCGAAAATTTCACAGGTGAATACAGGCATGATGGGGTGCTTGCATCGGTTTATGGCATGTTCGAAAACGGCACGATAGTTGCGGATTCAATTGAACCTGTTCTTGTGATATCCACTGAGCGGTATGTTTATTACTCAAACGATACCCTGGAAGTGTGGGTTGAATTTGTATCAACAAAAGACGGGAAAGGCAGGGTTGAGGTAGCAGGGATCAATAACTTATTCGGAAGACCGCTTGTTACTGAAACAAGGGATATGATTGTCAGTAAAGGTTCCAATTATTTTGATTTTGTGTTCAAAACGCCGTCATGTGAGGAATGTTCCGCACTTGAGCCTGGCGAGTATACACTTAATGCAACCGTAACAATGGACGGTCGGGAATTCAGCACATACAAGAAGCTCTCACTCGAAAGAAGCGGCACGAATGTTACTGAAGAACACACTGAAAAGATAGAATCAACAGAAGCTGGAGAAACACAACCCGAACCAGAAGCACTGAAAACTGGGATAAATGAAAGTGCCGTAATTGTTGAGTATTTCTATGACCCTGCATGCCAGAAGTGTGCAAAAGCATTGCCTGTGATTGATAATGTCGTGAATTCCTACGGAGGGGGTGCAAGTTTCTCACAACACAACGTCCTGACAGACGAAGGGCTTGGGCTTGCAAGGAAATACAAACTTCCAGGTGTGCCTTCTGTTGTAATAAATGGAAAACAGCTTATCGCTTACGTGGATTATGGCGGCGATACTGGGAAACTCGAGGAACTCCTGAGGAAGGCTATTGATGAGGCATCAACGCCTGAAACGTCAGCGACGGTTGCCGGCAGGGACATGATTTTATCCGTTCCGTCAGTTTTTGTCGTGGGATTCCTTGCAGGGTTTAACCCCTGCCTTCTTGCGATACTTGCATTTATCGCATCTGTCACGCTGGCAACAACCGGAAAAAGGCGGAACGTGCTTCTAATCGTGGCGATGTTCAGCCTGGGTATTTTTGTTACTTACCTGATAGTGGGTATCGGTCTCCTGGGTATAATCCAGCATTCTGCCGCACTTCAGGGCACCATTACGAACATCATTGTTGCTGTGGTCGGGCTGCTCGGTATATGGCACGTGTATGATGCCTACCACCTGACAAAGAACAGGGATTCTTCGTTCTATACCCCAAAAGCATTTGTCAGGCTGACAGAAAAGGTGACCGGGAAGGTGAGCCTTCCTGCTGCATTCTTTATCGGTGCGCTGTTTTCGCTCATCAAGGCGCCGTGTGTGGGTGCTGTTTATTTTGTAATCCTTGACATGGTGCGAAATGGTGACGGCCAGGGTATGATGTATCTTGCAGCTTACAACCTCGGTGTCGTGCTTCCTGTGCTTATAATCGGGGGCGGGATTGCTTTCGGGCTGAATCCTGATAAGGTTGAGAGTTTCAGGAAGGAGAAAAGGGCTGTCATGAGACTGGTTACGGGTATTACGCTGATTGTTATTGCAGGGCTGATGTATGCAGGGGTTATTTGAAGAAAGCGGGATAACAAACAATACCAGGTTTTTAGAAGTGGGGGTTTTGGGACAGCCTGGAAAAGATTAACTCCTTCAGTCCTTGAAGTGACTGCATTAGCGAAAAGCTACCAGATGTAACGGCAATTTAAAAATAAACACCTAAAGGTTAATCACAAGCTGTCCTTCCTCGCAGTATTCGAGCATGATGTCAGCTACTTCATAGGATTCTATCATTTCGACACCTTCGATAAGTTCTTCTTTACTGAAACCTATCATGGCAGATGCCAGTTCACAGCATTTGAACCTGACGCCGAGGTCAATACATTCCATAACTTTCCCATCATACGAAGGAGAACCGTGCTTTCCTTTTTTAGCAAGAAGAACACCCATCGGACCCCAGAGCACAACATCAACTTCCAGCCCTTTTTTACGGTAGTATTTGGCAAACCGCAGTATTTCTGTTGGGCTTGTGCTCTCGTACACCATGTTCTTGAGGAAAAGCAGGACTTTTGTTACCTTTTTTGTATGCATCAATACTTAAGTAGGGATGGAAGGTATTTTAAATTATTCCATAAACCCCATAGCCCTGGACTCAAACATGGCGTGTTTTTCGAATAAAAGAAGTTTAGCATAAGGCAGAACTTGAGCCTTTTAAAGCCACAACCCTTATATTTAATGAACACAATTGTACATCAATGTACTAAAATATACAATTAACTGATTTATATGCACCAGGTAATCAATGACATTCTTGAATCAACAAGAAAAAGAATCCCACCATCAGGCAGCAATGTCATAAGCAGTGTTAAAGCCAGAAGTTTCAGGGAAAGTGTAAACGAACGTAAGAAACGCAACCAGATTCCCGTAATCTCTGAGGTTAAACCATCATCCCCCACAAAATTCATAAGGGATGTAACACCACAAGATGCTGCACTTATTGCAGTAACTATGGAAAAAGCAGGCGCTGCTGCAATATCCGTTCTTACAGAACCCTTGTTTTTTAAAGGCAGTATCAAGAACCTGGATTTGGTAAGGCATGCTGTAAGTATTCCCGTTTTGCGCAAGGATTTCATAATTGGCAAAGCCCAGATTTGCGAAGCTGAAAGTGACCTGGTTCTCCTGATAGCAGGATTCCTGGGCGATGAACTTGGCGATTTTGTGGATACTGTTATTAAAACCGGCAGGGAACCGCTGGTGGAAGTACACAACATGAGTGAACTGGAAAATGCCCTTGCCACGAAAGCAAACATAATCGGTATTAACAACCGTGATCTGGCAACAATGAAAGTGGACATATCAACCACGGAAGAACTGGCGCCGCTGGTAAGCGGAAGAATAATCGTAAGTGAAAGCGGCATTTCGTCCCCTGAAGACGCCGTTCGCATGATAGAGGCAGGCGCTGATGCCATCCTTGTGGGAAGCTCTATTATGCAGGGAAACATTTACGATAAAACAAGCAAACTGGTAAACGCACTTAACAGGTAAGGATAAGATGACAGGACCTGACTCAACAAAATTCGGTAAATACGGCGGGCAGTTCGTTCCAGAGGTACTGATGCCTGCACTTTTAGAACTCACTGAGCAGTATGAAAAATATAAGAACGACCCGGGATTCAATAAGGAACTGGAGCATTACCTGCGGGATTTTGCAGGTCGTCCGTCACCGTTATACCATGCAAAAAGGCTGAGCAGGGAATACGGTATCAAGATTTACCTGAAACGCGAAGACCTTGTCCACGGCGGCGCACATAAGCTGAACAATACCCTCGGGCAGGCACTCCTTACAAAATATATGGGCAAGAAAAGGATTGTTGCTGAAACAGGAGCAGGACAGCACGGTACAGCCTGTGCCATGGCAGGTGCAGCGTTTGGCATACCAACTGAGGTTTACATGGGCTACAAGGACACCCAGCGCCAGCGCATGAATGTTTACCGGATGGAGCTTATGGGTACAAAAGTCAATCCTGTTAAAAGCGGCTCACAGACGTTGAAAGATGCCATAAACGAAGCCATGCGCGACTGGGTTGCAAACGTTGAGGATACCCATTACCTTATTGGTTCAGTTGTCGGACCGCACCCCTTCCCGACAATGGTGCGGGATTTCCAGAGTGTCATAGGTAAGGAAATGCGCGGGCAGGTTATGGAAAAAGAGGGACGGTTCCCTGATTCAATTGTTGCTTGTACCGGCGGCGGAAGTAATGCCATGGGAATATTTTATCCGTTTATCGGGGACGATGTTGACCTGTTTGCCGTTGAAGCAGGCGGAACTGATATGAAGGTCACGGAAAAGGAGGCGTTCCATTCAGCATCCCTTTGTACAGGTGAAGACGGTGTGCTGCACGGCGCGCGCACGATGATTTTGCAGAACAGGTACGGGCAGATTCTTGAGTCAAGCTCAATTGCTGCGGGTCTTGATTATGCAGGAGTGGGTCCTGAACTTGCGTACCTTGCGCAAACAGGCAGGCTAAAGCCGCGCCATTCAGGCGATGCAGAGGCGCTTGAGGCTTTCCATGATTTAAGCAGGCTTGAGGGAATAATTCCTGCGCTTGAATCGTCACATGCCATTGCTTATGTCAAGCAGGCAGCAGCATCAGGTGAACTCGGAGACATTGTTGTAATTAATGTTTCAGGACGCGGCGACAAGGACCTTGACACTGTTATGGGGCTGATGAAATGAGGATACCTGAAAAATTCAGGCAATTAAAAGCCAGGAAAGAGGGAGCTTTGATAGCGTATATCTGTGCCGGTGACCCGACACCAGAGGCTACTAAAGAATACGTTACCGCACTTGTAAGAGGCGGCGCTGATATTATCGAACTCGGACTTCCGTTTTCCGACCCTGTGGCTGACGGCCCGACCATCCAGGCAGGTATCGAAAGGGCGCTTGATGGCGGGATGACACCTGATGTTTATTTTAAGACTGTGGCTTCCCTGCACCTACATATCCCTATTGTTGTGATGACTTATTACAACCTCATTTTCAAAAGAGGCATTGATAAATTCGCAAAAGACTGCGTTGCCTCAGGAATATCAGGCATCATAGTACCAGACCTCCCGCCTGAAGAATCAGGCGAGCTTGCGGCAGTATGTAAGGATAATGGAATCGACCTGATATTCCTTGTGGCTCCAACGACAACCGAAGACAGGATGAAAAACATACTGGCAAAGGGAACCGGTTTTATCTATCTTGTGGCGCGGCTTGGTGTGACAGGTACTCGTTCGGATGTTGCCACCTCAACAAAAAAGTTGATTGAAAGGGTCAGGACTGATACGCCAAAAGCCGTCGGATTCGGGATCTCAAACGGCAGGCAGGCTTCTGAGATTATAGCATCTGGTGCTGATGGAGTTATTGTGGGCTCGGCTTTTGTGGATATTATTGCAAAAGGTCAGGATGTGGCAGGAAAACTTGAGGCGCTGGCAAGGGAGTTGAAAGAAGGGACAA
>JACUTP010000166.1 GCA_014859785.1 Candidatus Methanoperedentaceae archaeon
TTGCGCCTCTGGAGGGCGCAGACACGTATGCCTGCGGCATACGTGGATATTCGAAGTAATATGAAATATGATTTTTGAGGAATTATTATGAACTACGCAGGATTATCTAAGAAATTCAGGAAGTTTTTTGAACTGCCGTCATCCCCTGTGGCAGTGCGGATATTAGGCAATGATTCAAAAGAGGAAGTTACCGACACCCCTCCCATGCGGTACTGCGAGATGGTGCGAAGGTGCGCGATGTATGGCGAGAGTTTCGTGTTCAGTGTTGAGGAACTTACCTGTACAAGCGCTGAACTGGCTCTCGGTTTCACGGAACCGACATACGGGGAAGTGTACCCGCGCATCAAACCTGCAAACACGAAGCTTGTAAGTATTACGCCTCTTGAAAAATCAGGGAAAGAGCCCGATTTAGTAATAATTGTAGCAAATCCCAGGAAGATTATGCGGGTTGCTACAATACTTTCACAGCTCCATGAGAAACAACCTGTTGAGTCTAAATTCAAAGGCGAGTTTGCGGTGTGCGGTGAGTGTACTGCCATACCTTACATGGAAAAAAAGGTGAACCTGTCACTTTTGTGTAACGGCGCGCGGATGTTTTCAGGATACAGTGATGATGAGCTTGTTATGGGATTTCCGGTTGAGGATTTTATCCGCATCTCAGAGAGCACTGAAGAAAAAGAGATAATAAGCGCACTGTGCGGTTGTATTATGGACGACATCCCGAAAAACGCCGTCACTGCGATTGAAAATATTGGATTCGGGAAGGGTACCGACCACTTCTTCGGGCGCTTTGGAGATGAGATTGTACGGTTATACACGCCAAAGGACGGGGACGGCAAAATCACATCACTTACACTGCATGTGCCTGTTAAGTTCAAGGACTGCGAGACCGCAGAACGTGCCAATGAGAGATCACGTGAGATTCTCCAGCTTCCGGTACTCCACAGGGTGCGGGATAACTGGATGGATATTGCCCTGCCTCTTGAACTTGGCGAATCCTTAAACAGGGCGTGCATGCGCGGTGATAAATTCGATGCGCTGATAAGAAGCGGGATTGATGCGGTTTTGAAGGAAGTCGAGAAGGTCAGGCGAAAGACTGCTGGCTCGTGGTAATATAACAGTCACATTACCAATCAAGTTAAATAACATCATGTTATAAATGAAATACGTAAGGTGACTTGAGTTTGGTAATCGGAGTAACACTTGTAAATGTAGTGCCTGGTAAGGAAAGGTCAGTGTATAACGAGCTGCGTGGTATTAAAGGAATAAAGGAAGTGTATCACGTATTCGGTGAGTTTGACTTCGTGGTGATTTGCGAGGTTGACGGGCTCAGTACGTTAAATGCTCTTGTGGATGGAATAAGGGAATGTGAACATGTCACATCCACGCAGACAATCGTTGGAGCAGAACTTTAAGAGGATGTTTAATGGTTGTTGCAGATGAACTTGCCAAAAAGCAAAAGTCCATAAGTATCGCTGAATTTTTCGAGAAAAACAGGCAAATCCTGGGGTTTGATTCAAGCCCGCGCGCACTTTTAACGTCTGTAAAGGAAGCGGTAGATAATTCGCTTGATGCCTGCGAGGAAGCAGGTATCCTCCCGGATTTACATATTAAAATCGAAAACAACTCGAAAACCAACATTACACTTATCGCAGAAGATAACGGACCAGGAGTTGTCAGGGAGCAGATTCCGAACGTGTTTGCGAAATTGCTTTACGGTTCACGGTTCCATGCAGTTAGACAGAGCAGGGGGCAGCAGGGAATCGGCATCTCAGCAGCCGTTCTGTATTCACAGCTTACATCCGGTCGTCCTGTAAAGATAATTTCCAAGGTTGACCGTGATGCACCAGCGCATTATTTTGAGCTTCTTATCAATACGCAGACAAACGAACCCGAGATTATCACGGACAAGGTAATCGAGTGGGACAGGATGCGCGGCACGCGGGTTGAGCTTGAGATGGAAGCGTCATACGTAAAGGGACGGCGGCAATCAGTCCATGAATACCTGAAAGCCACTGCCATTGTGAATCCACATGCGCGCATAACTTTTGTTGACACTGATAACAACGCCGTTGTTTTTGAAAGAGCCACTGACAAACTCCCGATACAGCCGCAGGAGATACTTCCCCACCCCACAGGCGTGGAACTCGGTACACTGATAAAGATGCTTCGGTACACTGACAGGGAAAAACTTGCGCCTTTCCTTCGTTATTCGTTTTCACGGATAGGTCTGCATACTGCCGGGCAGATTTGCAAAAAAGCGGGACTGGATGCAGACACTTGCCCGGCATCAATTACACTTGATGAGGCAAAGAGACTGCAGGACGCTTTCGGGAAGGTCAAGATTTCAGCACCGCCCACCGACTGTCTCTCCCCGATAACAGAAGACCTTATCCGAAAGGGAATCGGGAAGGAGCATACCATTGATTTTATCGAAACAACCACCCGTCCTGCGTCTGTCCACAGCGGTCACCCGTTCCAGGTTGAAACCGGGATAGCTTACGGAGGAACGCTGCCGAAAGACGGGAAGGTTGAGATACTGCGGTTTGCAAACCGTGTACCTCTTCTTTACCAGCAGGGAGCGTGCGCTGTTACCCATGCCATTGAAAACATAAAGTGGAAGCAGTATTCCCTTGACCAGCCAGGCGGTTCGTTACCGGTTGGTCCTGCCATTATCCTTGTACATGTTGCGTCAACGCATCTCCCATTCACGTCAGAGTCAAAGGAGGCGATAGCGGATGTCCCGGAGATTATGACTGAAATTGAACTTGCACTCAAGGAAGTAGGGCGCAAACTCAAGCTCTACCTGTCAAGGCAGAACAACCTCCTGAAAAGAAGGGAGAAAGAGGAGATTATCCAGGAAATACTTCCGCGTATCGCGGAAAAGGTCGGTGAGATACTGGAGTTGCCAGCGCCTGATATTAATCCTGTGGTTGCGAAAATCATGGGAAACGTGTTTATCCGGAGGGTGTTCCAGGACCACGGCAGCGGATGCATTGTGGAAATACGGATTTCAAATAACGGTAGCGGAGTCCATAATTTCACCCTTCATGAGACGCTGCCTTTTAGCATAGAATCACCGAGTCCTGAGCCGAAAAATATACAGATGGGAAATATGACGGATTATCTCTGGAAAGTTTCATTGAAACCGGGTGAGAAAAAGGCGATTATTTACAACTTGTGTGCAGGGATTGATGATACTGCAAATTTACCGCAGCTTGTGGTTGAAGGTATTGATGAGGAGCTTGTTACAGGTGCAAAGGCTGTGAATATCTGATGGATGATTACAGGAAAATACGGGACTCGATGGCAAAAAAAAGGCTCAAGATGCTGATACAGGATTTCTATGAGCAGTTTGAGAGCGAGACCATACCCAATATCGTGCTTCCGTCACGTACCAAGAAAAACATAGAACTGGATGAGGACAGCGATGTCTGGGTGTATGGGGACAGCGAAAGCATGAGAAGCGCCAAGACTGTAAAGGGTGCAAAACAGATTCTCAAGACCGCACATGTTGTTGAGCTTCTGATAAAAGGCCATCTTGAGGAGAACAGGAGCTCGACCTTGAGGGAGCTGTATTATATCAGCGAGAACTGGGATATTGCCAAATTTAACGAGCAGTCAGAGAGTGACAGGTTCATCGAGGACCTTGAGATTATATCTGAGATGCAGCGTGAGGATTTCCATGTACGTCCTGAGGAGAATGGAGCCACGCTTTTCGGACCTATTAAGATTAAGGAGACGACAAAACGCGGCGAGCGTACCATGCACTGCCAGGATGAGGTTGGCGAGGCAGGATACCAGATTCCGTATAATGTGGAGAGTGTTGAGTTCCTTGAGCATGATGCGAAGTTTATTATTGCGATTGAGACCGGCGGTATGC
>JACUTP010000006.1 GCA_014859785.1 Candidatus Methanoperedentaceae archaeon
AATAATTCGTTTAATTCAAGGTAAATTCAGACTCACCCCTATGAATAAGTCAAAAAGCTAATCAATCCTTACTTTCTTCAAACGAAGAGAATTCCATACAACAGTTAAGGAACTTATAGCCATAGCAGCAGCACCAATTATTGGATGAAGGAGACCAACAAATGCGACAGGTATAGCAACCACGTTGTATAACCATGCCCAGAATAGATTCTGTTTTATTGTTCTGAAAATTTCCTTTGACAGCCTAACTGCTGTAACAACCCCTGTAAGATTTCCTCTTACTAAAATAATATCTCCTGCCTCAATTGCAATATCTGTTCCTGTTCCAATCGCAATCCCAACATTTGCCTGTTTCAATGCAGGAGCATCGTTTATTCCGTCTCCAACAAAAGCAACCATTCCTTTTTTCTGTAATTCTCTTACTTTGTTAGCCTTGTATTCCGGAAGGACATCAGCAATGACTTCATCAATTCCAACTTCACGGGCAATTGCCTCAGCAGTTCTTTGGTTATCTCCTGTTATCATCATTGTTTCAAATCCAAGGTCATGAAGCTCTTTAATTGTTTTTTTAGAATCTTCCTTGACAGTATCAGC
The DNA here is from genome assembly GCA_014859785.1 of Candidatus Methanoperedentaceae archaeon. Taxonomy (GTDB): domain Archaea; phylum Halobacteriota; class Methanosarcinia; order Methanosarcinales; family Methanoperedenaceae; genus Methanoperedens_A. The sequence goes on from JACUTP010000006.1 coordinate 595, forward strand.
AACGGCTAAAATTCCGATTATCTTTCCATCAAGAGCGATGATCATTGTAGTCTTTCCCTGATTTTCAAGGGACATAATTTCGTCCTCTATCATACTAACATCGACATTTTTTTCAGACATTAATTTTCTGTTTCCTATGATGACTTCCTTATTCCCTATAAATCCTTCAACCCCTTTGCCTCTTGCAATTTTGAACCTGTCTACTTCTTTTAATTCAACGCTGTTATCATTAGCGTAGTTTACAATAGCCCTGGCAATAGGATGTTCAGAGGAGGATTCAAGAGAAGCTGCAACAGTCAGGAGCTCTTCCTTAGAAACTCCAAATTCCTTGATATCTGTTAATTCAGGTTTTCCTTTTGTTATTGTACCTGTTTTGTCAAACACAACTGTTTTTATATCCTTCATTGTTTGTGCCGCTTCACCCCTCCTGATAATGATACCTTTTTCTGCTCCCAATCCGGAACCTACCATTAATGCTGTAGGTGTTGCTAATCCCAAAGCGCAGGGACATGCTATAACTAAAACGGCAACCATGGCAAGAATTGCAAGAGTAAACAAGGGGGCAGATGGGTTTGTCCATGGTAGATTGAAGAATTCAACTATCGGTATAAAGAAGTCCGGGAAAAGCATCCATGCTGCAAATGCCAGGAGTGCTATAAGAATAACAACCGGCACAAAATAACCTGTTACCCTGTCTGCAAATTCCTGAATCGGAACCTTACTTCCCTGTGCCTCTTCTACCAACTTTATAATCTGGCTCAGGAAGGTATCTTTTCCAATCCTGGTCGCTTCAATGTATAGAATACCATCCTGGTTAATCGTAGCACCAATAACCTTGCTGCCTTTAAATTTATCAACAGGAAGACTTTCACCAGAAACCATGGACTCATCAACGCTACTTTCTCCTTTTACAACAATACCATCGGTTGGGATTTTCTCACCTGGCTTTACAACAATTATGTCTCCAATCTTAACTTCATCAACACTGACTTCCCTCTCTTTCTCATCAACAACTATGATAGCTGTTTTAGCTCCTAACTTTAAAAGTTTTTTAATAGCCTGGGATGCCTTACCTTTCGATTTTACTTCAAGATATCTTCCAATTAAGTGAAAAGATAAGATTGTAACAGCCATCTCTGTAAACGTGGTTACAGGATACCATAATGCTAAAAAGCTCAGAAGATAAGGGACTACAGAACCCAGGGTAATAAGCGTATCCATGTTTGCATTAAGATATCTTGCAGACTTTATTGTAGACATATGCGTGTGCCAGCCTGCAATAAAAATAACAGGGAATCCTAAAATTGCAATAATATAGAAGTAGTATGGGATGGTAATTACAAACATATGTATCATCATCAAAACCATTACGGGAATGGTGATGGATATGGAAAATACCATCCTATTCCTTGCTTCATTCATTTCCTTTAATTCAGGATCTTCTGTCTCTTCTCCTTCCTCTCCAAGAACTTTATATCCTGCATCTTCAATTGCCTTCTTAACTTCATTTTTTGGAGCCGTATAAGTTACTCTCGCTTTGTGGGTATTTGTATTCAGGTCAATTTTGTTTACACCTTTAACCCTTTCAAGAGCTTTCTGGATAGTCATTGCACAATGGGGATTATCCAATCCCTGGACAATGAAAATTACTGTTTTTTCAACCTCATTTTCAGAAAAAACTCTGTATTCACCTGCATCACCCACTGCCTTTTTTATGGCATCATCTGTCAACTCATCATACTCAACATAGAGCTTTTTAGCCGCAAAATTAACTGAAGCGCTTTTTACACCCTTGACTTTCTTAACTGAATTTTCTATAGACCCTGAACAAGATACACAGTTCATCCCCTCAACGGTGTATATTTTTTTATGTGTCATATTTTAATGCCTGTACAGAGATATTGTTGCCCTGTTTATTTAAACATTTACCTTTCACCATGGCAATGAAACCAAATACGGATAACAAATTTCCTGTAATGGAAAATATCTTTTTCTTAGCGTATGTTACCTAATTTTATTAATATCATATTTTAATTTTAAATGTTCTCAATTATTGCATGTATCTGGCGCTCTTTATCGCAAGTTTCTTAAGTTATTCTGACAACTGGAAGCACATTCTAACACAAAACGAACGAGGTCTAATCGTGACAGGTAATTTATTCGATATTAAAATTGGCTATGCATCCTTCAAGAACCCGATTGCACTTGCTTCAATGGCAGGCATTACGGACAGCGCCTTTGCCTCCGGATTTGCAAATGCGGGACTTCTGGTGCTCGGGGGTTATAACCTTGACAGGGAAACAAACGAGGCTGCAAGGAAAGAAACAGAGCGGAATCGATCGGAATTCATAACCGATACGCCGATGGAGCTCATAAAATCAGAACTCGAAAAGGCAAAGGACATCGGTACTACTATTGCCATAAACGTGCGTGCTGCCACACTTGAGCCGTTCCTTGAGGCAGCTAATATCGCAAAGGAAGCTGGTGCGATTCTTGAAATCAATGCGCACTGCAGGCAGCCTGAGATGACTTCCCTCGGTGTTGGTGAGGCGCTGATGAAAAACCTTCCGCGCCTTGGTGAGTATATATCCAGGATTAAAAAAACCGGCGTGGTGCTTTCTGTCAAGGTTCGTGCCAACGTCGTGGATGACCTTGAGCTTGCAAAAACCATAGAGGGGGCGGGAGCCGATATCATACACATTGATGCCATGCATCCGCAGGGCGTGGATGTTGGTGTTATCAAGCGGATTCGCAATTCCACACGACTTTTTATTATTGGCAACAACTCAATCGTTGATTTTGACAGCGCAAAAGAGATGTTCTCACGGGGTGCTGATATGGTATCAGTGGCAAGGGCGGTCATTAAGGAACCGGGGATTATTGACTACCTTGTTGATGAAATCTCATCTGTCCAGGCACTGACCGGGTGGTACAACGCCCCGAAACATATCTGTGGCGGCGGGGATTTAAGGGCGCTTGCTTTCTGCTGCCCTCCCGTGAAACCCTGTGCGGTCCACGCTGCATTGAAACAGGTCGGGCTTATGCCGCAGGAATTCACGAACCTTAAACTGGGATTTTCCAGGGGAACTGCAATTGAATCCGGGGAGGGAACATGTTTTGGCTCAATGGCTTGGTGCTGCAAGATTACAAAGCCATGTTTCCTGAGGGATAGCGTTCTTGAGCGCACAAAGCTTTCAGATGTGGAATATATGATTATAAAGAAGAAGCTTTCAGAGCATATACTGAAGCACAGGAAAAAATGTTAAAAAAAAGGCAGGGAAAACAATTCCCCTGCCTTTGTGTTTTTCCCGAAATATTTATTCGGTTTTATCCACTTCCTTTGCCATTTCCTTATCCATCTTGTAGTCATCATAACCCATCCAGGCTATGATTAACCCAACAAACAGGAGGAATAACCCGACTGTTGCTTTTAACAGGGTAATCAGTTCCCCGTACCACCCGAATAAAGCATAACTTCCAAGAAGGACCGCTGGACCTGTGTACCAGATTACACCGATGACCAGTATCACAAGACCTATTAATATCTTTAATATATTACTTAAAGCAGACATTTTAATATCACCCATACTTCAATTCAACTCATCATTATTAAATTTTTCTGGTGGAACACTTTTAGCGGAACACTTATAATCTCTCTTATTAATATTCAATTAATGAACGGAAGCATCCTGACTGTCAGAATAAAAGGCGTTTACCTTATCCAGACAATGAGTGGAGCCACGCCGATTGTTCTTTTGGAAGATGATACTAATCGAATAATGCCCATATATATCGGACTACCTGAAGCAATATCAATAAGTGCAGGGTTAAATAATGAAATCCCCCCAAGACCAATGACCCACGACCTTATTATTTCATTACTCGAACAATTCGGATCACAAATAGATAATGTCCTGATTGACGAACTCAACGAAGGTGTTTACTACGCAAGGCTTTCTATTTCATTGAATGGAAGTAAATTCGAAATTGATGCAAGACCAAGTGACTGTATTGCCATTGCGGTACGCTCCAATGCAACGATACATGTAAGAGAAGACGTGTTCTCAGAAGCCGTCGTAAATGTCGATGAACTGGAAGGTATCCTGTCCCTTGACAGCTTCTTATCTGAAACCGGGTAATACTTTCACATTGCTATCGCAAAACAGATACTCAATTAAATACATCTAACTACAATGGATTTTAAAGAAAAAGGCATTTATACTGTCCATGAGTTTACCCGGGTTATAAAGACCATTCTTACTGACGGTATGTTAAATGATGTCTGGATAAGGGGAGAAATTTCAAATTACACAAACCACAGTTCAGGTCATCGTTATTTTACGCTTAAGGATAAGAACAGTCAGTTGCAGTGTGTCATGTTCAGATGGTACGGGCAGAACATGAGGTTCGAGCTGGAACATGGTATGAAAGTAATAGTACTTGGTGATATTGACCTTTACGAGCAGAAAGGGCAGTACCAGTTAAAGGTACGTGCTGCCAGACCGGACGGTGTTGGTGAACTGTACAAAGCATACGAGCAGTTAAAAAACAAACTGGCACTGGAAGGACTTTTCTCACCAGAACATAAAAAAACACTCCCCCCATTTCCTGGAAAAATAGGTGTTGCCACCTCAGATACCGGAGCGGCTATCCATGATATACTGACTATACTGAAACGCCGCTACCCTGTTAATGTAAAGTTTTTCCCTACTATCGTTCAGGGGGAATATGCTGCCGGCAGCATAATTCGTTCCATTGAGGTGCTAAATAAAACGGATGTTGATGTAATCATACTTGGCAGGGGCGGAGGTTCCATCGAGGACCTTTGGGCTTTTAATGAGGAAGCGGTTGCACGTGCGATATTTAACTCAAAAGTCCCTGTTATTTCCGCAGTAGGGCATGAAACAGATTACACTATTTCTGATTTCGTGGCTGATGTCCGCGCACCGACACCTTCTGCCGCAGCCGGGATTGCAGTGCCTGACAGGCAGGAATTGTTTAGTAACATCATCCGCCTGAACGGCAGCCTTCTAGGGAATATGGAATATTGCATTAATGAAAAACTATCACGTGTTGCTGAACTGGATAAAAGAGTTGACCCTGTGTTATTCATGGATAACCTGGACGAACATATCCGGCACATTGGTGAACTTACAGGAAGGCAGGAAATGGGTATTAAAAGGATTATCGAGGTTAAAAATGCTTTATTCAATGCCCGGGCAGGAATGCTTGACGCTGTAAGTCCTCTGGGAACTCTTGTAAGGGGCTACAGTATAGTCATGACACTTCCTGATATGAGACTTATCAGCAGTATCAAAGAAGTTGAAGAGAATGATAATGTCCGGATTATTGTAACTGACGGGAAAATCAACTGCTGTGTGAAAGATAAGGAGGTATGTAAATGGTAATGAATTTTGAAGAAGCGCTCCAGGAACTTGAGAACATCGTGGATAAACTTGAGGACGGGCAGCTTTCCCTTGATGAGAGTCTCATGCTTTTTGAGAAAGGTATAAAGCTTGTGAATGAATGTAATACAAAGCTCAACACTGCCCGGCAAAAAGTCGAAAAACTGGTTGAGGAGAACGGGAATTTAAAATCAGAGTCCTTTGAGTTGCAGGATGCGGATACATCAGGGAATATGACCTGAAATCCTTATTACGTTGAAAAACCATTCCTTTAGATACAAGCCTGATACTACAATGACAGAACACCCAAAAGTCAAGGACTATATGACCCAGGAAGTTGATACTGTTTCCCCTGATAATGACGTCAAGGATGTTATTAACCTTATCAATAAAACAGGACACCAGGGCTTTCCTGTCGTTGAGGAAGGCAGGGTCATAGGATACATATCCGCACCTGCCCTGCTTGAAAAAGGCACCACTGTGAAAATTTCCGAAGTTATGAGCCAGGACATCCTTGTAGCTGATATGGATATGGATATGAGTGATGTTGCACGCGTTCTTTTCAGGTCTGGAAAATCAAAACTTCCGGTTGTGGATAAAAACGGCAATCTTCAAGGCATTATTACAAATACTGATGTAATCCGGTCACAGATTGAAAAAACAAGTCCACAAAAAGTCTGGACACTTAAAAAGACACTTGAGGCAATCCATAATATTCATCTGAACGTAATCCGCGAGCCCGTAAATATAGGAGAACTTGTCCCTACCCAGTCCAAGGTATATGCCGATGAGCTCGACGGAAGGATTTACGAGTTAAAAAAAGGGCTGGCTGAACCTATAGTTGTAATAAAGAAACCAGGTAAGGTGCTGCTCGTTGACGGGCACCACAGGGTTATTGCTGCAAAGAAACTCGGAATAAAAAGCATGGATGCCTATGTTATTCCCCTCGGGAACGAGATAAAACTTGGCATGGAAAAAACAGCAAATTCAGCAGGACTATATACCCTATCAGATATAAAAATCCTTGATTATGCAAAACATCCGCTTATCCAGGTGACAAAACGCCTTAAAAAAAATGATGAAAACGGAATGGTAGGTATCAATCAATAATCGCAAGATTGTCAAGGATATCTGTTTTTGATATCAGCCCTATATATTCCCCCTCAACTTTAACAAGTAACCGCCCGACTTTTTCTTTATTGAATACAATCACGACCTCCTGAAGTGGGGTTTTACCGTCAACATATTTTATATCTTTTGTCATTATATCTTTTATCTTAAGACTTGTTTTCCCTAGAGCGAGTGTTTTCCCGATGTCTGTAAGAGTGACAATCCCAACGATTTCGTTCCTGTCCTGAACTGGTGAGCCGTGGATTTTATTTTCCGATAGAATCCTTGCAGCCTCCTGTATCGTGGCGGTTGCCGGAATCAAAATCGGTTCTCCTTTGATATAATTTTTAACGGGCTTTTTCGGGAGGGAAACCATCTCGGTAATGTAAAATAATATGGTATTTGCTGTATCGTCCCTGCCTATAACCTCGCCCTTTATGACCATTTTGTTTACAGGTGTTGGTCCTACTGTTATAATATCACCAACATCAAATGATTTTATATTACCTATGACATGCACTGTGGCGTTACAGAGGTCAGGATGCCGTACTGTGGTGAAACTTATCTCGGCTGCTGTGGCATTCGGAATTAACTCTTCATTGCGCCTTATATTAACCGGGGTTTCATCTTTCATTTCAGACAGGCTGAGTGCATGGTAGGTCGCACCTGTTGGCTTATAACCGCCTTTGGGGCCAGGGACTCCTTCTACCAGTCCGAGCGCTTTGAGGGACTGCATCTGGTTCCTGACCGTGCCTGGATTCCTGTCTATTACCTCGGCAATATCTTCCCCTTTTGCGGCTTGTTTTTTTGTCCTGTATAAATTGATTAATGAGATTAATATTTCTTTTTGTATTGGTGTGAGTTCCATTCGGTTTTACCTCCTCCTGAAATTTCTACATATTTAAATGATATATATAAGCATTATATATAACCATTGATGGTGATAGTCATTTTACCTGTATGTATTTAATTAACCATTAACCTAACTATTTGATATCCATTGCTATGATAGCGGTTTTGTCAATGCTATGGCTCGATTAGAGAATAAAGAGACTTCTCAAAAAAATAAAGAACTCTGAACGGTTAAAGGAAACAGGATATACTAAAAATCTTGATGACTGGAGAGATTGTGAATTATAAAAAAAAAAGTCCCGCCTCCCAGACTCGAACCGGGGACATCGCGGTGCCTGCGCGCTTATGTGTGCTCTCGCACATGAACCAAACTACAGCCGCGCACTCTAGCCACTGAGTTAAGGCGGGATTGGCTTTCAATATGCACAAACCTACTTAATCCTTTTCTTTCATACAGGCGATAGATTAAAGTCAGTACACTGATATTAAGGAAAAGTACCCAGAGGGCACGTGGCCTAGCCCGGATATGGCGGCAGCCTCCTAAGCTGTAGGTCGGGGGTTCAATTCCCTCCGTGCCCGTTTATACTTTTAAGGGCGGAGCCATGCATTACCATATAATTCTTACAAAGGAATGCAATCTTGAGTGTACATACTGCGGCGGCGGGAGTGATACAGAGCCCGGGGAAATGCAGTACAGCATACCAGACCTTAAACAATTCATCTTAAAAGATGAAAACCCGGTTCTTGAATTCTATGGCGGTGAGCCGCTTCTCAGGATCAGGACAATGCAGCAGATAATGCGTGAAATTCCAGCAAAGTATGTTGTACAGACGAACGGCATCTTCCTTGACAAAATAGAGCCGGAATACATCCGAAAATTCCATTCAATTCTAGTATCAATAGACGGCACAAAAGATGTAACAGACAGGAACCGTTCAGGTGGGTTATATGACTGGATACTTGAAAATATAAAACTCATAAGGGAGAGGGGATTTTCAGGCGACCTTGTGGCAAGGATGACAGTACCCAGGGGCAGTGATATATTCGGGAACGTACTCCATCTCCTCAGCCTAAACAACCCGGGATTTGACCACGTCCACTGGCAGATGGGGTTTGAAATGTTCTGGGAAGATTGTGAACCTGGAGTGGAAACATGGATAAAGGAGTATAATTCAGGTATCACATCGCTTGTAAAATGGTGGGTTTCCGGGATGGAACGTACCGGTAAAGTTCCGGGCATCGTCCCTTTTATCGGCATTACATGCTCACTGCTAAAAGGCAGGCATGAGAGACTCAGGTGCGGTTCGGGAATCGATTTTTTCGCAATAATGCCGGATGGCAGGATTTCGGCATGTCCCGTATCCATAGATTATGAATTCTCAGTCATCGGTTCGATTTTCACGGATGAGCCTTCTGACCTGTGTAACAGAGCCTGTGTGAAAGAGCCGTGTACATCATGCGACATTTTCACCGTATGCGGAGGAAGATGCCTTTTCGTGAACCATGCCAGGGATATGCTAATGGATAACGGTTATGAGATAATATGCAGCACCGTGCGCCATCTTGTAACTGAACTTAAGGCTTCACTTCCAACAATAAGGAAGCTCATACAAACAGGTGTTATTGATCCTTCCGTGTTTGAATACCCTGAACTCAACAACGGCTGTGAAATAATACCGTGAATCCAGGAAACTATTTTTATGCCCGGTACTCAGGATTCAGCCTGTTCTTCTGCGCGGGGAATAAGGGAGCGCGCCACATTATAGACGAACATGTAAATTGCCAGGAGGGATACCGCACCAAACATAATTGCTCCGAGCCTGTAGCTATCATCATACCTGTAAGGCATTGTGAAAGCAAGCCCGATAAGCCCGATATTCTGCAGCCTGAACTGCCAGTCTGCCAGTCTCATGCTGAAAAGGTCAGTACCCGCAAAGACCGGCAGCAGATGATACCCGACACCGAATATCATCATGGAAACCCATCCTATCAGCAGCACATGGGCGTGTGAAGGCGATAGGGGTGTGGATTTTACCAGCATTATTACTCCCATTGTACTGCCAGCCGCCAGGTAAAAAAGGCTTGTCCATGCGAATTTTAGGGGAATATCCATAATTAACCACCCTGTATTGACAGGTTTTCCTAAGCCAGTCCTGCTGCATTATTCAGTTCCTCAAGCAACAGGAGAATATCAACCCTGTGCATCCTGCAGAAAAACTCAATGGTCTCAGATGGCAGCCTTCCCGGATATTTCGGCATGCCATGGCTGATAAAAACATCACGGGTTTGCGGATATTTCGTAATTACTTCGTTCAGCTTATCTTTCCTGGTAATTTTTTCGGTCATGGGTACATCTCCCGGTATTATTATCTGACCTTTTATTAAATAAAGCTACGCCAGGATTCCTGATTACCAAAAACAGCCTTTCTCACAGCTTCAATTGTAGCATCAATTTCAACCGGCTTCGGGCATACGTCAAGCACATGCTGCGTATCCTTAAGCAGGTGTCCTGTTGTCACGCATACAACCCTCTCGTCAGGTTCTATAACACCCATTTCCACAAGTTTCCTGAGCCCTGCTATAGATGATGCACTCGCAGGCTCAACACCTATTCCTTCAACACTTGCAAGCTCGCACTGGGCATTGACAATTTCCTCATCCGTAACCGTTTCAGCTGTTCCACCTGACTCATTTATAGCAGTAAGCGCTTTCTTAGCGTTTACAGGATTCCCGATTCTTATGGCAGTAGCCAGTGTTTCAGGCATGGTCTCGGGTGTTATGGACGCAGCATGTTCCCTGACAGCCAGCGCAATCGGGGATGCGCCTTCTGCCTGTATGCCTGTCATCTTCGGGATATCATCGATTATGCCAATCCGCTTGAATTCCTTAAATCCCTTGTAAATCGCAGATATATTTCCCGCATTCCCGACAGGCAGGACAATCCTGTCCGGCACTTCCCACCCCAGCTGGTCAACAATCTCAAAAGCAATGGTTTTCTGTCCCTCGAGACGGTAGGGATTAACGGAATTAAGAAGATAAAATCCTTCCTCCTCGCACAGGTTGCACACAAGTTTTAATGCCTCGTCGAAGTTTCCCCTGATGCTCAGGACCTTTGCACCGTGAATGAGTGCCTGTGCCAGTTTCCCGAGTGCAACCTTGCCTGACGGTAAAATTACAACAGCAGGAATCCCTGCTCTTGCACCGTACACAGCCAGTGATGCCGAGGTATTACCTGTGGATGCACATGCAACAGTTTTCATACCGAGTTCAAGTGCTTTTGTCACGCCCATTGTCATGCCCCTGTCCTTAAACGAACCTGTTGGGTTCATGCCCTCGTGCTTGACATAAACATCCTTGATACCCACATCTTTTGCAATCCTGTCGATGCGGTAAAGTTTTGTCCCGCCTTCCTGCAAGGTTACAGGCTCGCCTTTTGCTGGAAGGAGCGGGCGGTATTTCCAGACAGAAAGCGGTCCTTTAAAATCGTTTTTGCTCACCTGCAGGTCAGAATCATAAACAACATCAAGCAGACCACCGCATTTGCACAGGTATATAATCTCATTATCAGGATACTTCCTGTGACATTCAATGCATTCCAGGTGGTACATAAGGAACAGAATAGAATGGCAAGCTTATAATTGTTACTAATATTTCCGTTCAATTCCGCATTATCTGCCCAACTTTTGCGTTAACATAATATTTATTAATCGGGATAATTTTAAGCAATATTCATGGCATCCATCCTTATGGTATTGTACCAGCTATGTTAAACCTATATCTCATTAATAAATTTACTTTTTTAGTTATATTATATAGTAGTTAATTATATACATTATATCCTGCGAAATGATGGTTTAAAAGTCGGATTGGAATTGATATGATGAGATATATTTTTTTATTCATTTTATTGGATATACATGCAGCGACCATCCGGAACATCCAGGTAAAAAGGTAGTGAAAAATGATTATTAAAAACTTCGGTGAATTCTTTGAAAAAATGAAAGGAAAAAGTAAATGTCCGCCTGGAGTATGTATTGTTGAGGTATTCTGGTCCTGGCTCGGTAGTTTCCTGGGGATAGCAGCAGTTGCATACATACATTACAGTTACCTTGAGGCTACAGACCTGACTTTGATTATTGGAAGTTTCGGGGCATCTGCAGTACTGGTATATGCGGCAATAACAAGTCCACTTGCCCAGCCAAGAAACCTTGTAGGAGGTCATATTGTCTCTGCGTTCATTGGTGTTACAGTATACCAGCAGATACCAAACATATGGATAGCAAGTGCAATGGCAGTTTCCCTGGCGATTGCTGCCATGCTTGTAACTAAAACCCTCCATCCACCAGGTGGTGCCACAGCGTTAATTGCGGTGATAGGAAGCAGTAAAATCCACTCTCTTGGTTATACTTATGTAATAATACCAGCTTCATCTGGCGCTGTGTTGATGCTGGTAATTGCTCTGGTAGTAAACAATCTTGCAAAGACAAGAAAGTATCCGGAATACTGGATATGAGTATTAAATTAAGAATCCAAACTCTGCATTCTCGCAGCAGAAAGTGTGTGCTCCATCAAGATGGCAATCGTCATCGGACCGACACCACCCGGTACCGGGGACACAAGCTTCACCTTTGGCAGGACATCCTCAAGCTCCACATCCCCATACACTTTACCATCCATCCACGTGATACCAACATCAAACACAATCGCCTCTTCTTTTACCATATCAGCCTTGATAAGCCCGCGCACGCCTGTAGCCACAATCAGGATGTCAGCCCGTGCAGTGTGGCTTTTCAGGTCTTTGGTGAATACGTGGCATACACTGACAGTTGCGTTCCTGTTAAGAAGCATCATCGCAGCAGGCTTCCCGACAACGTTGCTGTGACCGACCACCACAACATCCTTACCCCTGGGGTCGATGTCATAATGTTCCAGTGCCCGCACGATACCCTCTGGCGTGCACGGCACAAAACCCTCGCTTCCGATAAACATCCTTCCCATATTAAGCGGGTTGAAACCGTCCACGTCCTTTTGCGGTGCAATATGCATCATAACCGTGCGCTCATCAATGTGTCCAGGCATTGGAAGCTGTACAAGAATGCCGTGAATCTCAGGACGTTTGTTCAATATTTCAATTAAATTAATAATTTCTTCCTGTACTTCCGTTTCAGGTAACTTGTGGTCTTCCGAATAGATGCCAACGCGCTTGCTTGCCCAGTGTTTGAGCTTGACATACAGTTTCGAAGGCGGGTGTTCCCCAACAAGAATGGTAGCAAGACCCGGCTTAACACCGCGCTCCTTTTCCAGTTGTGCCACACCCTTCTTTACTTTTGCCTCAATATCCTGTGCCAGTTTCTTGCCATCAATGACACGCGGGTCTGTAACCTCTTGCTGCATTGTTTTCTCACTCGTAAGGTATCGGGAACTGCTTGCAGAGTTCAACCATTCTCGCGTTAATTTCCTTGAGCCTGGATGCATCATCCATGTTCTTAAGGGTTTCATCGATAGCCTGTGCAATCTGGACTATTTCCTTTTCCCTCATGTTCCGTGTGGTAACCGCAGGTGTCCCTATACGGATACCGCTTGTTATGAAAGGACTCTTTGTCTCAAAGGGTATGGTATTCTTATTCAGGATAATGCCAGCCTCCCCCAGTCTGGCTTCTGCCTCCTTGCCAGTAATATCAAGAGGGGTGAGGTCAATAAGCATCAGGTGGTTATCAGTGCCTCCTGACACAAGTTCATATCCAGCTCTTTTTAGCTCATCTGCCATCTTCTTCGCATTCGCCACAATCTGTTTCTGGTAATCCTTGAAATCAGGATTCATAGCTTCCTTAAGCGCAACAGCTTTGGCTGCAATGACGTGCATGAGCGGTCCGCCCTGTATGCCAGGGAACACGTTCTTATCAATTTCCTTTGCATATTCAGATTTGCACATAATCAACCCTCCGCGCGGTCCCCTGAGTGTTTTGTGCGTGGTTGTTGTAACAAAATCAGCATAAGGAACAGGGTCAGGGTGAATTCCAGCCGCCACCAGTCCGGCAATATGCGCAATATCCGTAAGTAAATAAGCACCAGCCTCATCTGCAATTTCCCTGAAACGCTTAAAATCAATTTCCCTCGGATATGCGCTTGCCCCTGCCACAATAAGTTTCGGCTTGTGTTCCCCTGCCATCCCCATCAATGCATCATAATCAAGCGCCTTTGTCTTCCTGTCAACACCATAAGGTACCACATTAAATAACTTCCCTGAAAAACTCACAGGACTCCCGTGGGAAAGATGTCCGCCATGGGACAAATCCATGCTCATTATGGTATCACCGTGCTTCAGCATGGCAAAATATACAGCCATATTTGCCTGGGAACCCGAATGAGGCTGTACATTGACGTGCTCTGCCCCGAATACTTGCTTTGCCCTCTCAATGGCAAGGTCCTCGGCAATATCCACAAACTCGCATCCGCCGTAATACCTTTTACCTGAATAACCTTCAGCGTATTTGTTTGTCATCACAGAACCCTGCGCCTGCAATACAGCGAGGCTTGCGTAGTTCTCAGAAGCAATCAGGTTCAGTTTATTTTTCTGCCTTTCGATCTCCTTTTTTATTACCTCATAAATTTCCGGGTCAATAGTTTTTAATGGCATAGTAATTCCTTTTTTATTAATTTATAATCCTGACCTTACGTCCTTCTATACGTAACCTGTCCTCAACAACAAGTTTAACAGCTTCGGGATAAATCATGTGTTCCTGCTCAAGTATCCTGCCTGCAAGCGTCTCAGCCGTATCCTCTTCACGTACCTCGACACACCTCTGGAGGATTACAGGACCGCTGTCCAGTGTTTCATCCACGAAATGAACCGTGCACCCTGCCACTTTTACACCGTAACGAAACGCCTGCTCCTGTGCATGCAGTCCGGGAAACGAGGGAAGAAGGGAAGGATGGATGTTAAGAATCCTGTTCCTATAAGCAGAAAGAAGCGTATATCCCACTATCCTCATATAACCTGCAAGAAGTATCAGGTCAACATTGTGTTTTTCCAGAACAGTAATGATTTCTTCCTCATAAAGTTCTTTTTTCGCAAAATTGCCATGACCTATATAAACGGCTTCTATCCCGTGCTTTTTTGCCCTATCAAGGGCATAAGCATCCTCCACATCGCTTATGACAACAGTAACCTTAGCCCTCAGGTAGCCGTTATCTATATTGTCAATTATTGCCTGAAGGTTAGAGCCTCTTCCTGATACAAGCACTGCTATATTCATCATGAGCATTGCCTTATACACTCAGGAATATATAATAGGTTTTGGTTTACCTGGTTTTATAAAATTCAACTAAAAGTTCGTTCATGCTGTTAATCCGGGTTTTTGCCATCCCTACAGGACAACAGTCCTGGTGTTTGTTCCCGCAATTTAAGCATGCTTTCTCAAGGGCGCGCTCATAATCAATTGAATTTGATGGATAATGTCCTGACAAATTATCTCTCCAATTACCTTGTATATTGTCAAAACGAATAAATGTTTTGTTATGTATGATTGTGGAATTACCGTAATGAACCCGTAAATTTATTATACCTATTGATTAATAAGGTATTTACATGGAACCTGACATTGAGAATAAGGAATATGCAATATCTGTATTAAATGCAAGAAATGAGGTCATTGATGTAATGGTTTCCAAGTGCAGCCACTGCAATGAGATTGTTCCGCGTGTGGGCATCTGCGGAGACTGCAATACAGCGTACGTGCATAAGCAGACACTGGAAAATCCTGACACTGGTTTCATTCATTTCATCTATGAGTGCGGGGGGTGCCCGCCTGATAAAAGGAAAGCACAGAAGACCATCAAAGTCAACGAAGGTAACGGGCGGACGGAGTCCACTGACCAGATTGTAAACAGTTTCCTCTAATTCCGCTAATCAATAAAAAAAGGTTTATTAGATTCCGGGATTATGTGCAGTTCTTCTGCTGTTTTTAACAGTTTACCTGCAGCATCCGCACCGTCACCGATATCCAGGGTATATTCATTGACATAAAGTTCGATGTGCTGCCTGATGACTTCATCCTCCAGTTCCTGCGCATTGTTTTTAACGTATTCCCATGTAATCCCCGGATTCCTGAAAGCGTATCCCACACTTTCCTTAAGCATGCGGTCAATTTCATTTATTAAATCAACCCCGAGTTCCCTTTTTGCAAGAATACAGCCAAGGGGTATTGGATAACCTGTTTCTTTCTCCCACCATTCCCCGAGGTCTATTATCTCAACAAGGTTGTATTCAGGATACGTGAACCTTCCTTCATGGATGATAAGTCCTGCATCCACCATGCCAAGCTCGACAGCGTTCATTATCCTGTCAAATTGCATCTCTACAACATCAGTTGCGTCAGGAGCAAAAAGCCGAAGCAGAAGGTATGCTGTCGTGAGTTTTCCTGGAATGGCTATCTTTTTGGAGGAAAGTTCCGAAGGACGCATTGGTTTTTTTGAAACGATAAGTGGTCCGAAGCCCCGACCGAGCGCGCTTCCAGAGCGCAGGAGGCAGTAGTTTTCCCTGAGATGACCTAAAGCATGGAAAGATACTTTTGTTATATCCAGTTGGGTTTGCAGTGCAAGCCTGTTCAGGGTTTCAACATCCTCAAGCCTTTCTGTGAAACGCAGTTTTCCTTCCAGCTTATTATGAACCAGTGCATAGAAAATGAAAGTATCGTTGGGGCAGGGGGAGTAACCCAGCGAGAGGTTTTTCATTCAAGCCTCCTTAAAATCTCAGATACTGCCTTGCAGCAGTTTGAGGCTGCACCTTTTATGTCCCATTTTCCCATATCCCTGTCCTCAACAATGTTACTGATTCCGCGAATCTCGATAACGGGGATACCGTACATGGTGCATATATGCACAACTGCCGCACCTTCTGTGTTCTCGCAGATGCCGTTAAACCTCTTCATCAGGAGCTGCCCTGTTTCCGTGGTTCCCGAACACTGCGAAACCGTGACAAAATTACCGGAATGCACATGTAAACCCGCCTCATCCAGCGCAGACGCCGCGAATCCTGAAATTTCCATATCCAGCGGAAAGGTGTTATAGTATTTTTTTTCGTTTTCAAGCAGCGGGAATCCTGTAAGTTCCATCGGCTGCCAGCCGTCTTGTGTGAGGACACCCTCTTCTGCATAGTTCTCATTCTGCGCAACTGCAATGTCGCCTTGCGCCATCCGGGTGTATGCCCCGCCTATCCCGAAAAGTACCACCAGGTCAATATCATAGTTTTCAAGCATGATTGTCATTGAATGCGCTGCATTGACCTTCCCGACACCCGAGTGTGTCAGGAAAACCGATTTGTCGTGAAGTTTTCCCTCGTAAACAACTTTGTTTGTATCATCCGGCTCAGGACGTATCCTGCGCCTGAGTTCCAGGGATTCCATGGGTGTGGCTGTTATCAGGCCAATTTTTGATTTCATTTTCATCTTATAAATCCAGAAAAACCCGCGTTCGTATATACAGCATACTTGCGGGAATAATTAAGCATTCTTGCACCTGCATAAAAGTAGATTGGGAGGATAACAAACACTGTGTTTGGGATCAGTACCATTAAATAAACCTGTTGCCCTCTCATCCTTTAATACATGAAATACGTTTTGGACATATATAAATATTGGTGGAAATTTTGGTAATGTTACAAAAGAGAGTGATTATAATGAAGGTTAGTGAAAGAATGACCAAAAATCCTGGCATTAGAAAAAAGCCTATATAATATAAAACGTTATTCAGATACGATAAATATGACTAATGCGAGGAATCGTTTTTTACGTTAATGACTCACTTCGGAACAAACATATAAGTATTTTTGATACAACCCTCCGAGACGGGGAACAGACTCCCGGCGTATCACTTACTAATGAAGAGAAGGTCACAATAGCGCATCAGCTTGACAAACTCGGTGTTGATATTATTGAGGCGGGTTTCCCCATGTCCTCAGAAGGTGAGAAAATATCAGTAAAGAAAATAGCAGGTGCAGGGCTTGATTTAAAGGTATGCGGGCTGGCAAGGGTCATTAAATCCGATCTGGATTCATGTATTGACTGCAATGTTGATATGGTACACACCTTTGTTTCAACATCCGATGTCCAGAGGGTGAGCACAATAAAGAAAAGCAGGGAAGAAGTGCATAAAATGGCAATAGAAGCCGTGGAATACGTAAAAGACCACGGGATAAAATGCATGTTCTCTGCCATGGACGCAACAAGAACTGACCTTGATTACCTTATTACTATGTTTAAAAGCGTGGAAGAAGCCCATTGTGATATTATTAATGTCCCTGATACGGTGGGTGTGATAGTCCCTTCTGCCATGTATAAATTAATCGGCGATATTGCAGCCAATGTAAATATTGCCATTGATGTTCACTGCCACAATGACTTCGGGCTTGCAGTTGCAAACAGCCTGTCTGCTGTCGAGGCAGGAGCCAGCCAGGTACAGGTTACAATAAACGGTCTCGGGGAACGGGCTGGTAATGCCGACCTCGCGGAAACCGTGATGTCACTCCATTCCCTCTACGGAGCAAAGACAAACATAAAGACAGAGTACCTTGTCGAAACCTCGCATCTTGTTGAGAAGCTTAGCGAGATACGCATGCCACCGACTATGCCAATCGTTGGGGAGAACGCATTTGCCCACGAATCAGGCATACATACACACGGCGTTCTTGTAAGGTCAGATACCTTCGAGCCTGGCGTCATGACACCCGAGATGGTTGGTCATAAAAGAAGAATCGTACTTGGCAAACATGCAGGCAAGCATGCCATCAAACAATCCCTTGAAAGTGCTGGACTCATTCCAACAGATGAACAGCTAAACCTCATAATTAAGAGGGTGAAGGATATAGGGGATAAAGGGAAACGGGTTACTGATGCTGACCTCTATGCAATTACAGAATCAATAATTGGCACGACCATGGAAGGTGAAAAAGCCATCGAACTCAAGGAAGTGTCTGTGATGACAGGCAATATCATAACCCCAACTGCAACTGTTAAAGCCATCGTGAATAACAAGGAACGCATGGGTGCCAATATCGGTGTGGGACCTGTTGATGCAGCACTGCAAGCCGTAACCGGTATTCTCGGGGATTACAAGTTCAAGATACAGGATTTCAGGATTGAGGCAATATCAGGCGGATCTGATGCGCTTGCCGAGGTCATCATCGCTGTCAAGGACGAAACAGGCAGGGTTGTATCTGCGCGTGCTACAAACGAGGATATTGTCATGGCATCAGTGGAAGCCCTTGTCGCTGCAATAAACCAGCTTCTTGCGACACGTAAAATTTAATTTTTTTTTATTTGATACGCTACTGGCAGTGTTTTCCCAGTGATACCTTTACATAACCGATGCAGCTTGCCAGTATTTCATCACTGTCCCCTGTTACATCCATTCCTGCGGCACCTTCATGCCCTCCGCCTGTTCCGCCGTATTTTGCACTTATGTCTTCCATTAGCCTTGCAAGGTTCACGCCTGAGTGTATGGCACACCTTCTTGCCCGGGCACTGACTTTAACCATGCCGTCCACATTTGCCGCCACAAAAGCCACGTCCGCACCCAGCGATATTAAACTTGATGCGGCAGACCCGACAAATGAACTCACATTGGAAGTGACGATTATCCAGTCATCCACCCTTTCAATTGAAGCCCGCTGGGCTGATTTAATGAGTGCAATCCGCATGGATACAGCCTGCGGGACAGCAGAAAGGCTATCCATTACCTCACTGTATTCTATCCCGCTAAGTTCCAGTAGTTCTGCGACTGCTTTAAAAGAATCCGCTGATGCATGCCTGAAATTACCCGTGTCAGTGATGATGCCGCATATCAATGCATAGGCAACCCGTCTCAGAATTGGGGCACCTATAGATTTTAATATATCAAGGACTATTTCTGCAGTTGAACTCCTGTTCCTGTGTAGATGGAAGGAGGCGTTCTCGTTCAAAACAGTGGTTGCATGGTGGTCAATAACAGAATATGTATTCAGTTCATAGCCGTTTAACTGGGCTGGTGTTGAAGTATCAATTACCACCACAAGGTCATAATCACCTTGCGGATTTACAATATAATCAATATCCAGCTGTTTTGCAATCTGTGTCGCGACCCTGTCGCACCCGTCTATAACGCCAACAGTGCCCCCTATTGCCTCTTTAAGTGCAAATGCACTGCCCAGGGCATCAGGGTCTGCGTTCCTGTGGCATAAATAGAGAATATTATTATAATCCAGCAGTTTATTATACAGCCCTGACTCGTCAATCTCCATAATTACAGGTTACCCATTGCGTTATAGACGTATGCCTTATGCAAACTGAATCCATGTGGAAATGTCACTACCCGGAAAGGGATTTACTGGACGTCGGGTGTTCCGACTGCCTGTTTGAGCTGTTCCTGCAGCTGTGTGAATCGTTTCTGGATACGCTCTTCCTGGCGTGCAAGGGTCTGTAACCTCAGTCCTATGGTATCTTTCTTTTCCTGAAGTGTTTCTTTTGTCTTGTCACGGTCGGTTTTAATCATTAAATCCCCGACTGCCCTGTAGACAACCGCATCGACATCGAGCTTATCAAGTTCTTCAAAGGCAAGCTCCGTTTCTTTTAAAGTAACTTCAACCTGGTTTTTCTGAACTGCTATTGCCTGTGCCTGCTGCTGAATCTGCTGTAACTGCGCAATCTGGTTCTGTATCTGTGGGGGTAATTCTGAACTCATATTTTCACCGTAAATCTGGTGTACTATTACCCATAACTGATTTATAGCTTGTGTATTCACCCACCTCCCGGAACTATGGCGTAAACCTGAATTCTGTAATAATTTATTTAGTATGAACCAATAACACGCAATTTTTAAACTATGGTAACAGAATATGTTTATGGTTAATACGAGGGATCTCAGGGTTATAGCGGTTTTGATTTCTCTGCTCTTTACAGCATTTTTTGTATTGATCATCCTGTTTAGAGGTGAAATTGACACAGCTGCTACCGCAACTGTTGAAAGCTATGGTCTTGTGGCGATATTTTTGGGAGTTTTTTTGCTTGAATTACTTCCTCAATACATCTCTCCGCATCTGCTGGTTATAAACGCGATATTTTTGGGTTTCCACATAGTTCCAATTATTTTGGTATCTATTTTAGGCCACATTTTTGCTTCATTGCTGGGTTTTCATCTTGGAAAAGTTTATGGATTCAGATTGGTCGAAAAACTTTATAGTGATAAAACTGTTTCAAAAATAAGTTCCGGAATGGACAGATACGGGCGTTGGATTGTTCTTTTGTCGGCTTTTCTTCCTTTCCCGTATATCCCTGTTATCTTTGGCTCACTTGACCTTACATGGAAAAATTTCTGGATTTTTGGAATCATCCCAAGAGCGATTAGTTTTGCCTTGTTGGGATTCGGGCTTTCTTTTTTAACCTTTTGATTTTTATTTTAGCAATTTTATCGATATGCAGAGTATATTTTTTCAATCAATCCAGAAAATCACTCTTCACTAAAGCTACATGAACCAGTGTACCAATTAGTGCCAAAAGAAGCTGGATTAGCAGCAAAACAGGTAACTCTTCGCAGCTCAAAATCCACAGTTCCATTTTTTCTCTTAACCGATGACGTATGGAGTGTAATCAAATAGGAAAATAAAGTTCCGGATTGTGGCATAAAGGCAAAAATATGACTTCTACGCCATATACTTTTTGATGAATCCATGAACAAAGTTCATAGCTGACTATACGCTGAAAAATCAATAATTACCCCCATGGTATGCAGGTGCGCAGATATATTCACTTCTTAAACAGCGTTTCCAGCGAATCCACAAGATTCCCAAGCCTTGCGGCAGGAATGCCGGCGATAAGCTCGTCATCTGCAACTTTCGCATTACCCCTGCTTCCGGTACAGGCAAGGGAAACCTGTATGGTGCCGGTGTTCAGGGTATGCGCCACAATATCGCCGCACAAACTCTGCTTACCTGCAAAGCCTGTTTCTATCCTGCCGCCTTCCCTGTAGAGGTCTGCCTGCACAATCTGCATTGCCTGTTTCGGGCTGCCAAGGACTATTACCATATCAGGCACAAATCCTGCTGTTTCAAGCGGTGCATAAAGGACAGCTTTTGACCTATTATCAATTTCCGGAAGCATCTCCATTGTATTTTTTGCGGCTTTTACAGATGCAAATGCGCCAAGTTTGTAATAGAACTCGCCGCTTGCCACGTTTCCGGGCACATCCATGAGACCCATGACAGCAGCACCGCCTTTGCATGCCTGTTCATCTGCTGTTGAGTAGAATTGCGCTCCACCAAGACGCGCGGTCTGCACCATTTCGCAGTGCCGGGCAGGTTTTCCTTTTTCAAGACCTGGCGGGATGCCGTCCATGAGAGCCACGGCAACCGGGGAACCTTTTAGTCCGAGTACGGCTGCCAGGCGAAATCCAAGGTTGTTGTATCTTTTCGCTTCATTATCCATAATATATCACCTCTGTATTATGCACGGTTTTCCACAAACTGTGATAAACCATATTGTTACTCATGAGTTATAAGTTTTTGGTAAGCGAGCTCTATACGAACCCGGAATAATTTTCAGTTCGTATAAGTTTGATGGTGTACGTAATGTTTTTGGATTTTTTTGCCCGGCATACCTGTTATCCGGGGTTCTGTTTTCAACTTATAACGGGCGAAGTTGACCATCGAAAACCATAGTTGCCATACCCTGTTATC
>JACUTP010000167.1 GCA_014859785.1 Candidatus Methanoperedentaceae archaeon
CCGGGATAATTACAGCTATTATTGCCCTGCCCGTAGTCACTTCCTGAAGCTGGCGTATTCCCAGGATTTCAAGAACAAATGACCATATTGCCGCAAGCATACCGATTAATGGTATCCAGCCGAGAAGTAATCCTGGTGTAGAGCCGTAAATAACAGCTTTAATTGTCTGGGTAATTCCTTTTTTGCCACCCACAATTAAAACACCTATGTGGATTATTGCACCGCTTATGAACACTCCGACAATCCCTGAAACCAGAATCATAACGAAGATTATTAATGCACCTCCGATTCCTGCACCCGCTCCTGCCATCATACCGAGTTGCCCGAACCCCATCATTGAACCTAAAGAACCAAAAGCGAATGTGACAATAAGCGCAAACAATGCTGAATATACCGCAATAATAACCGCGTAGTATTTTATCGCATCTTCCAGAGTATCTTCCTTTGAAGCGTCAAATGTCCTGGATGGTTCCATAAGGAACCCTTTAACCTTCTCAACAAAATCCATAATTTACCACCTTTAATCATGAATAACACATATACTATATATATTTTCGTTCGGAGATACTGTCAGTATCAAAAGAGTATTAAGATAGAATAACCATTCAGGGGAAGGTGAACTAATGCCCAGGAGAGACGACATTCACAAGGTACTTATTATAGGGTCAGGACCGATTGTTATCGGTCAGGCGGCTGAGTTTGATTATTCAGGTACGCAGGCATGCAAGGCACTGCGCCAGATGGGGTATGAGATTGTGCTTGTCAATTCAAATCCCGCTACCATCATGACCGACCCGGGAATGGCAGACAGGACATATATCGAGCCCCTGAATATTGAAACACTTGAGAAGATAATCGATAAGGAGCGCCCGGACGCATTGCTGCCAAACCTTGGCGGGCAAAAAGGTCTCAACCTGTCATCCGAACTTCATGAAAAAGGCATTCTTGAAAAATACGGCGTGAAAATAATCGGGGTGCAGGCAGATGCCATAAAGCGCGGTGAAGACCGTATAACATTCAAGGAAACCATGGATAGCGTCGGTGTAGAAACTGCCAGAAGCGAGGCAACATTCAGCGTGGAGGGTGCTGAACGAATTGCAAGGGAAATAGGCTATCCTGTTGTAATCCGCCCCGCATATACCATGGGCGGAACTGGCGGGGGGTTTGCATATAACTCGGATGAGCTTCGAACCATTGCTGCACGCGGCATTGCTGCCAGTCACATCGGGCAGATACTTGTTGAGGAATCCGTCCTCGGCTGGGAAGAGCTTGAACTTGAGGTTGTGCGGGATGCGGATGGTAATAAAATTACCGTTTGTTTTATCGAGAATATTGATGCCATGGGCGTGCATACAGGCGACAGCTTCTGCTCGGCGCCAATGCTTACAATTGATAAAAAATTACAGGAGAGGCTTCAGGATTATTCATACCGTATCGTTGATGCTATCGGGGTTATCGGCGGCACAAATGTCCAGTTTGCCCACGACCCGGAAACCGGGCGCGTGGTAGTCATCGAGATTAACCCGCGTACCTCGCGCTCATCCGCACTTGCGTCCAAAGCCACCGGATTCCCGATAGCGCTCGTGTCTGCAAAACTTGCAGGCGGCCTAAAACTTGAGGAAATCCCATACTGGCGTGACGGAACGCTGGATAAATACACGCCTTCCGGGGATTATGTTGTTATCAAGTTTGCACGCTGGGCATTCGAAAAGTTCCCTGGCTCGATTGACCGGCTGGGGACACAGATGCGTGCTGTCGGTGAGGCAATGAGCATTGGCAAGAATTACAAGGAAGCCTTCCAGAAAGTCATCCGATCACTTGAAATTGGACGTGCCGGTATCGGGTTTGCCAGGAACTTTAATAAACTTTCAATCGATGAACTCAGGAAATTGCTGGTTGAGCCGTCGTCCGAGCGCCAGTTTATCATGTACGAGGCATTGCGGAAAGGAATGACAGTAGATGAGTTGTTCAGGTTAACACACATAAAACACTGGTTCATCGAACAGATGAAGGAACTGGTTGAACTTGAAGAAAAAATCCTGGAATTCAAAGGACTTAAACTGCCTGATGACCTGCTTATCCGGGCAAAGAAGGATGGTTTTTCGGATAAGTACCTTGGTAAGATTCTCGGTGTGCCAGAATATGAAATCCGCAAGCATCGTTTATCCCTCGGGCTAAAGCAGGCATGGAATATCGTACCAGTCAGCGGTACACAGGATGCAGCCTATTACTATTCAACATACAATGCTGGTGATGAGGTGCCGGTATCAGATAAAAAGAAAATAATGATTATCGGTGGAGGACCGAACAGGATAGGGCAGGGAATCGAGTTTGACTATACCTGTGTCCATGCGGCGTTCACACTTCGCGACCTCGGGTATGAGTCCATTATGGTAAACTGTAATCCTGAGACTGTTTCAACGGATTACGATACCTCGGATAAGCTGTATTTTGAACCTGTTACCGTGGAAGATGTACTCAGTATCTACGAAAAGGAAAAACCAATAGGTGCAATCGTGCAGTTCGGCGGGCAGACACCTTTGAACATCGCAGAGGAACTGGAGGCTTCTGGAGTTAACATCTTTGGTACTTCAGTAAAAAGCATTGAGCTTGCAGAGAACAGGGAAGAGTTTGCTGCAATTATCAAGAAACTCGGAATCCCTGAACCGGAACACGGGACTGCAACATCAATTGATCAGGCACTTGATGTCGCAAACAGGATTGGTTATCCTCTTATCGTGCGCCCGTCATACGTACTGGGCGGCAGGGGTATGGAAATCGTATATGATGACGAAATGCTCAGGAAATACGTTGAAGGAGCCATTGAGATAACGCCTGAGAAACCAATGCTTATAGATAAGTTCCTTGAGGATGCACTTGAGTGTGAGGTTGACGCCATTTCTGATGGTGAGGATGTGTTCCTGCCTTCAATCATGGAGCATATCGAGCTTGCTGGAATTCATTCTGGTGACAGTGCCTGCGTTATTCCACCTGTTGGGATTTCGGATGAGCATATTAAAACACTTTCGGATTATTCGCGCAGGATTGCCACGGAGTTTAAAGTCGTTGGGTTAATGAACATCCAGTACGCCATAAAGGACGGTAAAGTGTATATTATCGAGGCGAACCCGCGTGCATCACGTACCGTCCCTCTTGTGTCAAAGGTGACAGGGATTTCAATGGCACGGATTGCCACCGAGATTGTACTTGGCGCAAAGCTGCGGGATATGGATACCCACATGCGCAAGTACCCGCATTTCGGTATCAAGGAAACTGTGTTCCCGTTTAACATGTTTCCAGAGGTTGACCCTGTACTTGGTCCTGAGATGCGCTCAACCGGTGAGGTGCTGGGTATGGCAGGTTCTTTCGGGATGGCTTTCTTCAAGTCGCAGGTGGCAGCCGGCTCGCCATTACCGCTTGACGGCACCGCACTTATTACTGTTGCACCTGGTGACAGGCAGCTTGTTATTCCTGTTGCAAAGGAGCTTTCAGGAATGAAGTTCAAGATACTTGCCACGGACGGCACGGCTGGTTTCCTCAGGAAAAACGGGATTGAGTGCGAGACAATCAAGAAGCTTCACGAGGGGCGACCGAATATCGTTGATGCCATGCATAACGGCGAGATACAGCTTGTGCTTAATACGCCTTTTGGTAAGGAGGGTGCGCAAGATGACAGTTATATAAGAAAGTCTGCTATTAAATATGGCATCCCTTACCAGACGACAACTGCTGCAGCGTTAGCTGCTGCAAGAGGTATCAGGGCGGCACGCGAGAACCGTATTGATGTCAAGCCATTGCAGGCATATCATGCTGATGTTAGGTAGTGCTGGATGGTTAAAACCATGCGGCAAATTTAA
>JACUTP010000168.1 GCA_014859785.1 Candidatus Methanoperedentaceae archaeon
TAATCAGGGGATTTTTCTTCCTTATCCAGTTTAACGGATTCGTTTAACATCATCATCCACGCATACTGCGGGCTGACTGAATCCAGTCCTTCGTTAAAATCTACTTCTTCTGCAAAAGCTATCCAGCTTTCTGAGCCTTTCATTACTTCTATTCCCATTTCTGTATCTCCTTTTGTCGTTGTTAAGTTGTTTTGTTTACAAGGAACGTGATCTCAGATTCCCTTGTCATTAGAGTCGATTCGTTTGTAACACCCAGCTCTATAAGATTCATCCCGCCAGCAAACGGGCTGATGCCTGAAACCGTATTATTGAGTGTTGGGTTGTTGTAAATAGTAGAAAAGATTGCTTCTGAAAGGTCAGCGGTTACCCTGAAACTCTGTTCCGGGTCAGGCACACTTGTCCTGAGAATGAGTTTTACGGCAAACGTCATTTCATTGCGTGCCATGGTCTGTTTGGCAAGCTTTGCTTCCATAACCTCTATCATGAGCAGGAAATCTTCGGGTGATGAATCCCGCCTTCCGATAACTATGTTCTGGACTTCAGGGAAGCCAGCTGGAAGGCTTGATTCAAGCACGGTTTTTATTGTTTCTGCTAATTTTACTATTTCGCCTTTTTGTACCATTTCAGTCCCATTCTTGTTGTGCTCGTGTTGTTGTTTTCAGCGGTGTCAGTGCTCCACGAACTGTATTTTCTGTTCCTGCTTCCTTGATTTCATACCCTTTCGATGTTTTTACAACACCAGTGTTCAGGTAAGTATCAGGAAGAAGGAGTTTTCCCTGTGCCATCTGGTTAAGCTCACCCATGGCAAGCTCCCAGAGCGTACCCATATCAGGGAGGCTTATCTTGTCAGGTTTACTTGCAAGAATCTTATACCCTGCAATCCTTGCACATAACAGGCGTACCTGTTTCAGGTCAGCAGGCAAAGGCGGGGTGAATAAGGTCAGGTTATAGAATGCGCGGAGTTTTCCTTTCATTAATTCCGTGGCTTCGTCTATGAACACGTTTACGTCATCATCTGGAACAATAGACGGGGTGAAAAGCGGTGCGTGCCGTCTTGCATCCCCGGCACTGCACCATGCTTCATATTCTGTGTATGGCGCCATCTATTTAGGCTGCCTCCGTCTCCTTGCGGCACGCTTTGCTTCTGGTTCAGCTGGCGCCCGTCCTGCTGCTACGGCAGATGCATGTTTTGCAAGCATCTCTTCTTGTTTAGCTGTGCGTTCTTCTTCTGTGGGTTCAACCGATGTTACTTTTAAGCCGGTGACTGATTTGAATGCTGTCATGGATTATCCTCCGTAATCGCTACCAGTTTTACTGTTTCCCCGACTCCGAGTACACTTGTGGTGACGTGTAATTCAAAATCAGAAGTCATGTTCAGGGGAGCGGTTATTAATTCATCAGTTTTGCTTGAGCCAACCTGTTGTATTATATTATATTCGGTACTCGTTGGCACATGCTTGATGGATATTGTATAATCCTTGATAGCCGTGGATGAGAACTTTAACCCCAGAAACACCAGTTTCCAGTTGGGTGATGTGCTTGAGATGGTTGTATTAAGGGCAGCATTAGTAACAGTATCAGTAACCACAGCCCTGTTTACAGGCATGAGCGCAACAGGCAGCGGCATGTCAACCATGTTGACTTCGTATGCCTCTATTTCATATATTGCGTGGAGGTTCTGAGTTAGTCCGCCCCGGTACCGTATTTTTGTGAGTGCCACGGGTGAAAAGTCATAGGTTACTGCCCCTAAATATCCCACTGGTCTTGATTCTGTGGCGATTGTTATCCAGACACCGGTTTCATCCTGGCCTTCAATTACCCAATCTGCCGGCATGTATTTATAATAAGCAACTATGCGTGTGATGTATCGCAGCGCATTGAAATCTATCTCTAACCAGCAGGGTGGGGGGCCCCATGTCGTCCAGTCCGAAGTAGTATCCCCATCAATAACCTGCATCGCGGGACGGCCCCCTTCAGTTCCCGCGTCTGCTGTGGCTGTGCTTCCTGCTGATGCCAGCGCAACATTGACAGCTGAAACCCCACCTATTTTTCCAACCGGTTTTATGTTAAGCGCAGAGGTAGTTGAGGGGTTGGTTATCGGCACAGGCCATTTCATTGGTTCAATTGATACCGGGGTCAGGGGGGCTTCTGTTTCGCCTGGTGTGTAGATACAATAGGTCTCTAAGAAGTCAAGTGTTCTATGTAAGGGGTTTTCAGGGAGGGGATCATCAATTTCAAATAAGAATTCCAGCTCGTAGGCTGGTGTTGGCGTGAACCACAACACAACATCCTCCAGGAATTCGATTCCCTCAGCAAGTATGGCAGCACTCCACCCGCCGTAGCTCCGTGCCGCAATAGTAAGCCGTGTTTTCAGGCCAGTATATGTGTGTAATTTAATTCCACATACCATTCTCTCGTCTTTGTGATTCCCTGTGCCTGCATACATTACAAACTTACAGGCATTCTGGTCAAGTACAGTATAATTGCCTTCCTGCGGATTCCTCAGATACCGAGCTCCACTGATATTACTCCAGTAATACTGCTCATCCGGGAACGTGAATGACCGTACCTCGCCCATTGGTATTGGCGCTGTGCCTGAATTAATGGTGGGGGTAACCGGGTTGTACTGCACATCATCTATGCCGTCCGCATAGCCCAACGGGACTGCATAACGAAGGTACTGTGTTTGTCCAGCCAATCCATCGAAGTTCAATTCAAATAAACTGCATTCCACTTCATCAAAGGTGAGCCGGTTTAATCCCTCTTTTATTGGAGCGGAGATTAGTTCTACTATGGGATTACGTGATGAGGTATCATAACCAGGTATTACCCAAACACCCACTACTGCGCCCGCAGGCACGTTTTCCATATAGAATTCTGCACCTGCTACTTTTTCTACCCTCCCGTGGTTGCCCTGATACATATTTAGTTCATACTGGATGTATGCATCATCTACAAAAGAATCTATCTGTGCTACCCGCTGTCTTCCTATACGCTGTATCGTCTGTATATGGTGATTAGGCCATGTGGGTTTGTCAGAGATGGGTTCAATATTATTGCCCATTATATATGGTATTGAGAAGCGTCCGGCTATGTTGACAAGTTTGTGGGGTTTCTGTGCGTTATCAACAAGATTTTGTAGTAAGTCATTTGGTCTTGCCATGAGATTATAACCATCCTGGAATTTCCGTTACCCGCAGTATATTAATTTCTCATAATATGCTGCGGGAAGGGTCCTGTTATTTTTTCATTTGGCTTTTTTGGCGTTGTTTTGGTTTTTGCCTTCTGTTTTTTTAGCCGAATCTTCTTTTTTAGCTGACTCTTCTTTTTTAGCAGACTCTTCTTTTTTAGCTGAATCTTCTTTTTTAGCTGAATCTTCTTTTTCGGCTGAATCTTCTTTTTTAGCCGAATCTTCTTTTTTAGCTGAATCTTCTTTTTCGGCTGAATCTTCTTTTTTTGTTGTGCTTGGGAAACCATCGCCTGCATCCATAGGCGTTTCAGTGTCAGCCTGGACTGTTTTCTCGGCGTCAGGAGCATTGTCTGTGGCATCGTTTTTTGCGTTTTTCCCTGGTTTCTTAATCTCTTCAAGCTTTCCCGTTTTCAGTGCCTGGAAGATTTCAGTGGTATCTGATTCGACGGCAAGTTTCTGCCCGGCGTGTAAAATAACGGCAGGGTTGCTCATCAGCAGCCCTTCCACTTTACAGATATAGGTTTTCAAGATGCCTCACCTCTCTATGAAACGGTGAGCTTGAAATTCTCGCCTCTGACAAGGTATTTTGTATCAGTGATTGCGGCGTTTACGAAGGCTTTCAGTTTTGCGCCAAGTGAATCATCGTTTGGATCATTCA
>JACUTP010000169.1 GCA_014859785.1 Candidatus Methanoperedentaceae archaeon
ATATTAATCTTTCGGTCAAAATATACCTTTGGAGACAGAAAAGTGAAAAAAATCAAACCTTGGAAGGGTTAGCTAAACAAATACAATATTATTATATAGTACCAAAAAATACTATTTCGCTGGATTGCGGAACTTATTCAATCTTCTATCATTTTGTATAATGAATTTACCCCAGAAAGCCAGTGGACATTAACGTTAGGATTTCCTATGCTTTTGCCGCTTCCCTGACAATATCGCTTGCACTCAGTATCCCGATGGGTCTCTGGGATGCACCGACACCTGGCTCTGAAAGTATCAGGAGCCTGTGGATATGTTTTTCCCTCATAATCCTTGCAGCCTCGTTGATTGTGGATGTCGGGCTGACAGTCTCAATACGGGTGGTCATTATGGATTCGGCAGTCATGTTTTCCCAGCCCTCTTTTCCCATTACATTCAGTATGTCCATATCAGAGATGACGCCTACAACCTCCCCGTCAGGACTGATTACCGCAATCGCAGAAAGTCCCTGCTTTGCCAGCATGACAGCAACACGCTTGACAGTATCATCCATGGGCACGGTGGCAACCCCGCGCGTCATCGCATCCCTTAGTAACTTGTTTCCGATTTTCAAAACACATTCCTCCAGATAATAAATGACCTGTTGAAATATATAATTAATCGATAATGATTAATAATAACTATTGATTAATAATATTTAATCAATAACAGCAAAAGTCCGGTTTTTAATACCCTGAACTCATTTTTCCTCCCTAAAGATGGTTTTAAGAAGCAGGAGAAACCAGATAATCGACATGTTTATTATATTACAGGCTATTTTGAAAGCCAGGTGAATTATTAATGAAAGAACAGGTTGAAGCACGCTCCTTAAAAGAAGGGAGATATATTCTGATAGATGATGAACCCTGTGTTATCAAAAGCATGACCCATTCCAAGACAGGTAAACACGGCTCTGCAAAATTCAGGATCGAAGCCATAGGATTAT
Organism: Candidatus Methanoperedentaceae archaeon; assembly: GCA_014859785.1. GTDB lineage: Archaea > Halobacteriota > Methanosarcinia > Methanosarcinales > Methanoperedenaceae > Methanoperedens_A. Next base: position 983 of record JACUTP010000169.1, read on the forward strand.
TTGACGGCACGAAAAGGTCATACGTTACCCCGGTGTCAGATAAAGTATATGTTCCACTTGTGGAAAGAAAAACGGGACAGGTAATATCGGTTTCAAATGAAGTCGCCCAGATAATGGACAGCACGAGCTATAGCACCCTTGAAATCAAGATACCTTCGGAACTGAAAAACGTTGTAGAAGTAGGAAAAGATATCTCATACATCACGGCAATGGGACAAATCAAACTCGATGTGCGTACCTGATGGATAATGTCATTTTTGCTGATGCTGATTCGGATTATAAGAAAGCACATTATGTAATATGCGGGGTGCCCTATGACGGCACTTCATGTTTCAGGAAAGGGAGCTGTTTTGCCCCGGATGAGATGAGAAAGTTTTCATATAATTTTGAGACCTATAACCCTTTTTTCGATATTGACCTTGATTATGTTGCCATCCATGATTTTGGCGACCTTGAGGTTGCAGAGGATATTAATTCTACACTTGCCATGATTTCAGGTCATGCTGACACATTCGTGGGAGATGGGAAAATTCCTGTTATGCTCGGGGGAGAGCATTCCCTCACCCTGCCTTTTGCAAGGGCGTGTAAAAATAAAAATCCGGGTCTTGGTTTTGTGGTTCTTGATGCTCATCTCGATTTGCGGGATGAATATAAGGGAGAACGAAACAGCCACGCATGTATCTCAAGACATATAATTGATGAAGTTACTGAAAAATATGTATCTGTTGGTGTAAGAAGCGGGACACTTAATGAATACGGGTATGTAAAAGAGAACGGGATTAACGTGTTCTCATCAGATGATGTTTTTAATTCAGGAATCGAAGAGATTGTAAATGAAATCCGAAAAATCATCAATGGTCCTGTTTACCTCTCCATTGACATGGATGCCATTGACCCTTCCTTTGCACCTGCTGTCGGGACACCTGAGCCGTATGGTCTCACGCCGCGGGATGTGAGGGGAATTATTGCATGCCTTGCTCCTGATATAGTTGGGTTTGACCTTGTTGAGGTTGCACCTGCTTATGATACGGGAGGGACTGCAATTCTCGGGGCCAAACTTGTCCGCGACTTTATTGCAGCCAGCGCAAGAGCGCAATTATAGGTTGCCGCGTAGTCTTTCTGCATCAAGAACTCTTTTTACCCCGAGCTGGAGCGCTGCCCTACGCATTCCCCGCCCTTCCTCTTTGAATATGGCATATACGTCGTAAAAAGCATTGACCATTGTTTTCTTGAGTTTTCGCAGTACTTCTTCTTCTTCCCAGTAATTACTGTTCAGGTTTTGGCTCCACTCGAAGTAACTTACCACCACGCCGCCTGCATTTGCAAGAATATCTGGTATCAGCATTATCCCCTTATTCTGGAATATCCTGTCTGCATCCTGGGTTGTGGGGGCGTTTGCAAGCTCAACAATTATTTTTGCCCTGACATCATCAGCATTATCCTTATTTAACTGGTCTGAGAGTGCGGCAGGAACCAGGATATCGCAGTCAGATACTAGCAATTCCTCGTTCGTGATATTCCTGCTGTCCTTGAAACCGGAAACAGTTCCTGTTTCGACCTTGAATTTAATTACTTCCTCAATATCAAGACCTTCTTCTTTTATTATGCCTCCTTTTGAATCACTGACTGCAATAATCCTGTATCCTTTCCTATAAAGCAGCCGGGCTGTATTCATTCCCACATTACCGAACCCCTGGATGGCAAGGGAAACACTGAACTTATCCATATCAGTACGTTTAATGGCTTCTTCAAGCATATGGATTCCACCAAGGGAGGTCGAATAACTCCGTGCCTTACTGCCTCCGAGTTCAAGCGGCTTCCCGGTAACCACGGCTGGGGTGTGCTTTCCTCTCATTCGCTCGAACTCGTCCATTATCCATGCCATGATTTTTTCATCTGTATAAACATCGGGCGCAGGTATGTCCTTAAAGGGACCTATATAATCTGAAATGTCGCGGATGTACGCCCGTGTAACCCTTTCAAGTTCATGCCTGCTCAGTTCCCTGGTATTTACCACAATACCGCCTTTTGAACCCCCGAAGGGTATGTTTACAACGGCACATTTCAATGTCATCAGGAAGGCAAGGTCGTTTACATGGTCAAGTGTGAGGTCCGGATGGTACCTTATTCCGCCCTTTGTAGGACCGCGGGCATCGTTATACTGAACCCTGTACCCGACAAACATTTTTGTCTTTCCCGAGTCCATCTGGACAGGGAAATGAACGGTAAAAGAACGTCTGGGCATGTCCAGTAAATCGAGTTCTTCAGTTGAAACGTCAAGCCCAGTGTACACATTCGCTAGTTCGCTCATGCATAATTTGCAGAGGTTCTTGTCATCCCTGTGAATTCGTTCTTGAAGCTTTGCTGCCACTAATTCCGCCTCCAGTTGATTATATAGTTTATCCTGGCGCTTAATAAGCTTATTCGTAGTTACGTAGTTAACAAACTATCAAATATTGCCTTAATCCTGACAAAACCCTGCCTGAAATGAATTTCAGGGGTGAAAAACCTTATATATTACTTTTTCTTAATTTAAGGTACTGAAAATTTTAATTTAGAGGTGACAATATATGGCAGTACAAGTACCACCGGTTTTACCGCTTGCACCGGTTGAGAGGATTATAAGGAATGCAGGAGCAAGAAGGGTGAGTGAAGACGCGGGTATCGAGCTTTCAAAAGTGCTTGAGGAAATAGGGCTTGAGATATCGCGCGAGGCTATCACGCTTGCAAAACACGCTGGAAGGACAACAGTCAAGGAAGAGGATATCAGGCTTGCTGTTTCAAGGACGAAGAAGTAGGTCAGGACAGGCAAGTATCCCGATGAGTTTAAATTGAAG
>JACUTP010000170.1 GCA_014859785.1 Candidatus Methanoperedentaceae archaeon
GCCTGCAGAGCGATAACACCTCCGGTTCGAGTCCGGACCTTGGCTTGTATTTTTTTATTACAGGTTTTTTACAACCTCTAAATCCAGGATTTCTTTGCGTTTATTCCAATCCGGCATAAGAGCATCCATCATATTATAGAATTTTTCATCATGGTTTCTGTGTTTAAAATGTATCAGTTCGTGCAATATTACATAGTCAATACAGAATTTGGGGGCATCAATTAGCTCGGTATTCAGTAAAATTGTTTTTTTGTTTTCAATGCAAGAACCCCATCTGGCTTTCATTAAGCGCATTGAAATATTAGGTTTTTCTATATCGTATTTTTTAACTATTTTATAAATTCGTTCCAGAGAATCATTAAATACAATTATTGATTTTTCTTTATACCATTGCTTCATAAGTTTGGATTTCCTGGTTGAGTTATTTTTATCTTTAATAAACAGATTAAAAAAACCCCTCTGGCACTTAACACACTCTTCTTTAGATTCAATTACTTTGAGCCGATACTGTCTTCCCAAGTATTTAAAAGTCTCACCGCTTACATACTCGTGTTCATATTTTATTTCAGGAAGGGTTTTTTTGAAATATTCTTTGTTTTTTAAAATCCACGATGCTTTTTTTCTTACAAACTGGTTTATTTTTTCAATTGGAACATCATGATTCGCAGAAACTTCTACTAATAAGTTGGGTTTTAAATTAAGGTTGATATTAGATACATTTTTTCTTGTGAGCGTATATTCTATCTTATGCCGCCCATAACTAATTTCGTGTTTTACCATTCTAATTTCCTAATATCTTTTAACCGAGATTGATTTTATTTTCTCAATTATCTTGTCTATCTGATCAATAGAAAGTTCTAAGTTATTTTCCTTCTTAAAGTCAAATAAAAGGTCGTCAATTTCCTGGGCAATTCTGTTATGGATGTCTGTATTGTCATGGAAATCAACTTTTACATGTTTGTCAATAATTGATTTTACTTGTAAGGAAAGATCTGCCATAGGTTCATAAAGCCCTCTATCTTCATTTACTTCGTAGACTTGCTCTTTTATTACCCCATAGAAAGCCTGTGCGTGCGGTTCATTCTTAATGCTTGAAGGATATGCGATTCCAGAATCTCCTTTTCTGTAATCCTCTACAATTCCTTTCATTTTATCCAGGTATTCTCCTTCAGATATTCTTGCTTCCCTGTATTCTTTGAGAACTTCCTCTATTCTTTCAGAGAATTTTCTGTAAAAAGCAGGGTTTTCACCCCATTTTTCACTGATGCTTTTTGTCATTCTTGTCCTGATTGCATCGGCTTTTGCTCTTTTTGAACCAAGACGTTCAAGCTCTTTCTCAAAATTTGTTTTATCAAGAATATCCACAGGATTTGTAATTCGGATTATTTCTTCTGCAGAAATGTAATTATCCATCAGTTTTTGCATATGCCCTTCATATTCCTTGTGGTCGATGCCGTCAGAATACCGCAACTTAACTGATTTTCTAAGCTCCTGGTAAAACTTTAAATCTTTTTTATAAGAGTTCAATTCATCTTTGCCTAATGCATTATAAACCTGTTCTGATTCAAGTGCAATTGACAAAAACCTGCCAAAGTGGCTAAGTATATTGTAAAAATCATCCCTGGTTTCATCATTTGCCAGTAGAACTTCATATTCCTCAACATCCTTTTTGTTTTTTACAGGAATGAAGATATTGATTAGCTCTGTATAAAATTGCCTCAAAGAACCGATTATACTTATAACATCATATAAAGCGCCTTTTAGGTCTTTAGGATCAAAGTTTTCCAATCCTGCTCCAGAGTACATATCCAGTGCTTCATCAAGGTTCTTCAATAAGCCCCTGTAATCAATAATAAATCCAAAATCCTTGCCTTCATATAACCTGTTTACGCGGGCAATTGCCTGTAAAAGCGTGTGTTCTTTCATTGGCTTATCCACATACAACACCGTTGCGCGCGGGGCATCAAAGCCTGTCAATAGCATATCAACAACAATTAACAGGTCAATTTCATCGCCATTAACAAATTCATCTTTAATTGTGTCCACATATTTATCGGCATCTCCGTATTTTTCCATCATCCTGTCCCAGAATGTTTTGACAAGATTCTTTGATTTCTGGTCAACAGCTTCATACCCATCCCTATCATCCGATTGGGATATTACAACCCTGCAATTGAGATCCCCCAGTTCTTCAAATGCTTCCAGATAGCGGATAGCTTCTATTTTGCTGTTTGTTGCAAGCATTGCCTTAAAATTGGCGCTTTTTGTTTTGTAATTGTCAACAAAATGCTGGTTAATATCGAATGCAATCATATTTATTCTTTGATCTGATGAGGCAATTTTCTCAAACCTGCTCCATTTCTGTTTTACTTCTTCCTTTTGTTTATCATTCAAATTCCGGGTAATAATATCGAGTCTTTGGTCAATTGCTTTTTGATTGACAGTTTGCTCGACACTTTTCCCTTCATAGAGAAGAGGGACAATTGTCTTGTCCTTTACGCCATCTGCAATTGTGTATTGATGAATTATTTTACCAAATTTGACCATGGTGTTCTTTTCTTTTTTCATCAAAGGAGTACCTGTAAATCCCAGATAACAGGCATTGGGAAATACATTCTTCATTTTGATATGCAGCTCACCGTATTGTGTCCTGTGTGACTCATCGACCAGGACAAATATATCTCTTGATGTCGCAGCTTTCGTCTTTTTCGATGCAGTATCAAATTTATGGACAAGGGTTGTGATTATATCAGCATTATTGTCTGCAATTAGTTCGATGAGGCGATTGCCCGATGTTGCCCTGGTGGCTTTTAATCGTGTGTGGTTGAAAGTATCCCGGATTTGCTTATCTAAATTTTTCCGGTCAGTAACTACGATCACTCTTGGACGTTCTACAGGCAGTTCAGATAATAAATATTTTGACAGCATGACCATTGTTATTGATTTGCCCGACCCCTGGGTATGCCAGATAACACCTGATGTGCGATTTCCTTCTTCGTTGTTTGTATTGATAGTCCTGATTATTTCTTTTACAGCGAAAAACTGCTGGTAGCGGGCGATCTTTTTTTCATCCAGGTCATATACAACAAAATATTTCGTGATATCCAGGAGCCGTTCAGGATGGAACAAAGAAACAATGTTTTCATCCTGCACAGTTATTTTCCTGTTTTTAACAACTTCCCTTAAGATATTCTGGTGCCATTTCTCGTCCTTTTCTTTCCAGATTGACCAGAATTTTGCAGGTGTTAAAATTGTAGCGTATTTTGTCTCGTTCTTGTTTGTCGCCATCACGACCTGGACAAACTTGAACAACTGCGGTATGTAATCTTTGCCCTGGTTTCTTATCATTTGCGAGATTCCCTGTCCCATTTCGATAGATGCTTTCTTGCACTCGATTACTGCAAAAGGGATGCCGTTTATAAATATAACAATATCCGGTCTTGCATGGTCTTTTGCGTTTTCCCTTTCAACAGAGAACTCTTCCACCACATGAAAAACATTGTTTTTTGGATTTTCCCAGTCAATGAATTTGATGGTAAACGACCTTTTCGTGCCGTCAAAAAGAGTCTCCTCGTATGAGCGCCCAAGCATCAGGGAGTCGTAAATCTTCTCATTTGTCTTAACCAGGCCGTTTCCCAGACCTTCATCAAGATCCTTCATTGCCTGCTCGATGTTTTTGTTGCTGAACTTGTATTTTTTGCCTTTATATTCGAAGGAGTTGAGTTCTTCAAGCTGTTTTTTAAGTATCGGGGTTAGAAGCACATTGTATAAATTGCCTCTCATAGCTTGCGCATCTTTTGGAGCGATTATCT
>JACUTP010000171.1 GCA_014859785.1 Candidatus Methanoperedentaceae archaeon
CTATTTATGATTTAAAGTGGGAAAGGTGGGTTGAAACCAGGATACCATGCCTCTTCTTCAGATATAACAAGCTTTTTATAGGACTGCTGTCTGAAGAATTTTACTACTGCCAGTTTAATCATGCCAGTAACATCATATCGGAAATGCCAATCTTTATCGCTGTAGAAGTTGTTTTCAACATACTGTACAATGCCTGCTATGTCCAGGAAAAATAAAAAATGACATAGCGAGACATTTTCTTTACCCAAACAGTTTTTAATAGATTCTTAAGTCAAAAACCTAATTGGATTTCTCCGGACATACTTACATAAAATCCGAAAGTCCTTTCTGCTTTACCTTATCATTCTCGAACAGGGATTTCATATCAAGCTCAAGCAATTCCAGCCTCTGTTTTGTGTATTTCCGGACATTGTATTCATCAGCTATCCGCAGGCTTGTTTCAAGATACTTCCTGACAGAACCCTCATGCACGGTCAGCACTATATTCCCGCCGCATTTCTGGCAATTTCCCCTGAGAGGAGGACGCCTGTACTTTGCATTGCATTTCGTACACCTTACCTTCTGCCTTGAGAACGAGCGAAGGTTCCCGATAAGGTCTGGAAGGAAATGGGAATTAATCACACGCTCAGCCACATCTTCTGCGTCCACAGCCTTAATCTTCCTTGCAAGACCGAGCTGGGCTTCCATTTTTTCAATCATGGTACCCAGAGTCTTGTATGCGCTGTTTTTAGGTCCGGCTGCAATATCCGAGGTATCGTGTGTAAAACCGAAACCCTCGTACTGTCCCGGCGTTCCCAGCCTGCCGGTTACGGTATCCATAATCCCGACCATGTCTTTCGGGCTGGCAAGCACTGTCGTAGCCTCGTAGAATTCAAGAGGGTAATCAAAAAGCACATCAACGTTATGTGCCTCCTTATCAATCTCGTTGGGGTCGATGCGCGATGTCAGGACAAGGGGTGCGTCCATTTTCCCGCCTCGCCTGTCAGGAAGGTACGCATGCGAGAAGTTCAAAAGCCCGTCCATGAGCAACATGACGCAGTCCTCATCCCCGTCACAGTTTCGCCTTTTCGCTGCATGGAAAAAGGGATGGGCATAACCCACGGATGCGCCTGTAAAACCCACAAGCCGACCGAGTACCCCGGCAGACGTATGCGGCGCAAGCCCGATTACCAGTTTCCCGATAAGGTCGCCTGTACTTCCAAGGTTGTAATACGGCTCTACGTGGTAGTATTTTATAAGCAGGTCATCGATGAATCCTGCCGTTTTGAACAGGTATTCAGCACAGTCTTTTGAGACAACAATATCCTGGACTTTCAGTTCAAGTACCTGGTTTTCATGAACAAGCGGTTTCCCGTAGATATCATTTACGTACCCCAGCTCTTTAATCTTCTCCACTGATACTCCTATCTCCCCTGGCATGATATGGGTCAGGGGCATATCTGAAAGGTCATACCTGACAGTTCCGTCCTTAAACATCACAATATCATGTTTTGCCCTGAGTATCCCTTTTTCAAGGGGTTCTGGCGTCTTGTGTTTTGATGTAAGACCGAGTACTCCTTTTATCGAATCGAAATTATCCCGCTCGCCAAGGTTTGAAAGGGCGAGGTGGTATTCTGCCTTGAAATCAATTTCCTTCTCAGAGACTGAGGTTGTTTCCTTGCCGCATTTCGGGCATTCGGGTTTATTCACCTCGATACCGCATGACTGGCACTTCAGGACAGGAGCCGTGTGTTTCCCGCATTTGCACCTGTTCTTGAACGTGCGCGTCCTGCATGAAGGGCATACCCGTTCACCAATATGTACTTTTATAGTGCCTATCTTTTCCTTCTGCACATAAAGCCCGCTTCCGAAACTGCTGTTATTGTCATTACCGCCATTGCCGTTATCCGCATCCTCCACATAATCCTTTGCAGTCTTGAGGGAGCGGCGCCGCCCTCCTGCCTCACCTATCGGGAAAAGCACATGCGGTGCGGGTTTCATCATGCGCTTATCGGATTTCTCCGGGCGTCCCATCCTGCCGCCTATCCTGGAAGGAGCTCGTTTCCTGACAGTCAGCCCGCTCACCTTGGAGACCGTGTCCATTATGTTTTGCCCGGGTGAAGTAAAGGTTTTTTTAAGGTCGGTGCCGAGTCCCAGGCATCTCATAAGCGGGAGCGGCTCAGCGATGTAAACAAGTTTATCACGTACCTTATGCGGAATAAGAAGCGTCTCAAGTATGTTTTTTATACCGTTATCAAGCGGAAAAACAAGCTCTTCGGAATAAGTACCTTTTTCACTTACATAATCCGAAAGCCGTATGAACTCATCCAAACCAATATCATGCCAGAGATAGGTGTATTTCGGGTGCAACGGCACACCGTAATTATCAGAAAGGGAAAGGGCTGTATGCTGGTCAGGAGCCGCAAGGTCAGCATCTGCCAGCTCCGAAAGCGGCGTTTTTGCGGCAAGTTCCTTGAGCCACCACTCGCAGCAGTACGGTGACGGTACAAGAGGATGGTTATTCTCAAGGAAATCGCCAAAATTTATTAAAATCTCACCGATGTCCAGTATTTCCTGGACAGACGACCTGGTTTTGCGTGCTTCTTCTGCTGAATCTATCCTCAGAACGTCGCCGTTAAACAGGCGCACTGTCGGTCCCTCAATGCTGTCAACAGGCGCGATTCCTGCTGCCTTCCCGGGCCGCTCAATCTTTACCTGGGTTCCTGCCGCTATAAAATCATCCATTAATACCATGGTTGCAGGACTGATGCCAGCCGCTGCAAAACTCGTGTTCCTGCTTCGCCCGTACCTGAGCCTGAAACCGCCAGGGCGGGATGGGTATGAGAAAACAGGTCTTCCCGCTATCAAATCCTGGAGATACTTATCCTTTGGTTTTATCTGTGCTGATGCATCATCATCGCTTCCGCTATCGACCCTGACTATGAACTTCTCAAGCCAGTCCCATCCCTTGAGTTTTAGCTTATCCACATGTTTTTTCACTTTCGGGGCTTTCAGCGCAATACCTTCTGCTATGACAAGCGCCATGCCGCCGCGTATCCTGTTTGTGGGGATGCGTTCCATGTCGCGCCGCCCTTCCACCTCGGCTTCTTCTGTTGGCTCACCGTCTATGCATACCGGACAGTTCCTGACAATGAGCCTTATTTCATCATCTGAAGGCAGGTACTGGAGGTTTGCCACCCGCCTGTATGCGCCGATTTCCTCAACGTACCTCTCAACTTCCTCGTCGCGGGGAATGAAGGGACTGATGCCGAGGTTTGCCCGCACATAATCAGCCGCCAGAACGGAAAGCGCCTGTGCTGTCCCGCCCGCGCTTCTTATCGGTCCTGCATAGTATATCCTGATGTATTCCGAGCCGTCATCGTTCTTGTCAAGGCCAATGTTTGCAATACCTTCGATTGGCGCGGCAACCACGCCTTCGGTGATTACAGCCATTGCAACACGTACAGCAGCCTCGATGGCTTCTCTTTTAGTGTCAAACTTTTCAAGCTCACCCCTTGCAACTGCAACGCTTAAATGCAGTGCAGCCTCTTCCCTGCTCATTGTGGTTTCAAGTTCCCTGAGCTTATCTGCCACGCCGTTTACACCGATTAGTTTCTCAACACGGTCTGCAAGGTCTTTTGCGACTGGTATTTCAACTTCCGGTTTCGGGTCAGCGCCGTTTCTACGCGCGCGGTTGGCTAGGTCGATGGCATCGGAAAGCCCTGTTTCAAGCCCTTTAAAGTATTCCAGCATCGTGTCGCTGGCTTCGAATTTCATTTATTTAATGCTCCTTC
>JACUTP010000007.1 GCA_014859785.1 Candidatus Methanoperedentaceae archaeon
ACCACAATCCTTCCCTGCGAATGTTCAATATCCTTCAGGAAACTATCAATGGATGCACCTTCGCGTTCCGTTCGCAATAGCTCATCAGTAATAAGCAGCGTCTCAACCGCCCCCACACCCTGTGCATTCCTGACATCACCCATACCGTACGAAGCCCTGCCGTCCGTTGCTATCTCCCTCATCAGGTCCTCGATAAGATTCGCCTCCCTGCCGATACGGGATTCTTCCATTATCCTGTCAACAGCACCGCGGCGCAGCACCTCCTGGAATCCGGAAACACCTATGGAAGTCGTATCTTCGGTAACAATCTTTTTTGCAAGCTCAGGTTCTCTCGTCTTAACAAAATCAAGGAAATCCTCTTTCGTGAACCCGGGACCTGCAAGGATCACGCTGTCCACTTTCCCGGCAGCATTTTTTAACTGCGTTACTAACTCACCAAAGAACGCATTCCTCTGGTTCCCCTCGCCTTTCCCCAGGGATTGCTTCAGTGTGGATGATTCTTCCACCCCGTACTGCCTGACAAACCCGATTGAGGCTTCCCCTTCCTCGATGGTGGCTATTACAACCTTTGGTCTCCTGGCTGCTATTGCTGCTTCCTTTATTCGTTCAAGCTGGTCGTTTTTCCACTTCTTTATTACAGAAAAATTAGTCCCTTCCTCAATATTCAGGGTATGGTAGGAGCCAATATCCATACCGTCTGTAATGATTCCGTGGATACGCAGCCGGTTTGCGAACTTATGGAACTCAACCTTCTCGACCTGTACACCAAGCCGAACGTTTTTCTTTTCGGCTTTTTCAGGTCTTAACTTATCTGTCGCTCCCTCAACCCGCCTTTTAGTGACGGAATACACGATATCACCCGGTTCAAGTATGTATTTCAGGTGCCAGAGGTCATCCAGTGATTCTGTAACAAGACCTATCTCACCTTCATTGAACTTGAGGTGTTTTTTCAGGACTTTCATTATTCACCACAATTTACGCAGGATATAAAAAAGAATTACAATAAGTATGATTCCCATCAGCCAGACCAGAGGTTCCATGGGTGTATATATTCCAGCAGGTGGATTTTCGTTATCAGTCCTCATGTTGTTATCAGGCACTTTTTCTGTCATGACAGGAGCGGGCAGGTCAGGGTCTTTATACTGGTAAACAGGTGACAGTGTCACGAGTCCCTCTTCGGATGAGCCTGCATACACGTTATTCACCCTTGCTGAGAATATGGTAATGTTTGTCTTATTGTAAATGAAATAATCTCCAATCGCGACGATATCGCTTTTTACGGCTTCATCGTTAATTGTTAACTGAAGCCATATCGAGCCGTCATCGCGGACACTTTTCACGCTGATAATATATTTCTGGTACAGTGTATATGAGTCCCCGCTTGTAATATAAACGGTTGTGCCGTCCAGCAATACTTTACCGGTATCATCCGCGCCTGATACCACTGGCGATATAAGGAACAATGATATTAACAAGCAGATTTTTCCAATCCCTTTCATATTATTTACAATGAGTTTGTACGCATGCTTATATATTTCCTTTGCATCTCAAACACTCATGGCAATATCGGTTCGGCTATGTTCGGGCAGGACATCATTCGAGGTAACAACCGGCATAAAAATAGACCTCATAAAAGCCAGCGGGAAATTAAAGGCAAAGGTGGCAACAAGGCATATATTGTTGCTGAATTACATGGGAGTGGATGTTTCGATGTACCCGAGCGGCAGGATGCTTATTAAAGCCCAAAACGAAGAAAGCTCCCTTAAAATAGCCGGTTACCTGCTTGATGAACTTGGTTTAGCGGAACCACCAAAAACATGATAAGAGATTAAAACAATATTGATTTTGAAAACATGAAGAGCTACTTGATTATCTGGTTTAGCAGTGAAGGCGGGAAACCATCTGATATTAACCGGCGCCTGATGTCCCTGGGCTTCAAGCCAATGCAGGGGAGTCATGATTATGTATATGAATGGGGGAAAAACGTTGATGTCGATGAAATCCTGAACTTCGGGGATAAGGTCCAGATAACACTCAAGGAATTAAACGTGATGTTCAAGCTTGAAACGATTACCCCCGGTTAGTTTATGGTTATCATCTTTTTTATCAAATCTGTTATCGAAAACTATTAACCGTAATAAAATAAAGTACTATTTGCCTTATACATGAGATAAGGTGCACGCTATGATGAGCTAGCTGGGACAGAAGAACCTTAAATTGCATAATTCCGGCTTCCCGGGTGTAGAATCCCCGTGACCGTTCATGGTCTAAAAGGAAGCAGGTTCTGCTGGATTACTCCTACCATTGTGCGAAAGAGAGCGCATGAAGCGCGATTTACGGTAACGCGGTACAGAATTTCGTGCCGCATGGGTGCCGTAAGCCCGGGGGATAAGCAGGAAACGGTCATCCCTGCGGGTCAGCTCATCACCCATCCTTCATTTTGATAGGGCATATTCAATATTCATTAACGGGTTGCCTTTATCCATGAACCTGTATTCCCTCTGGTTACGGTTCCCCCTTCTTTCAAGGATATTGTCGCGGTGCATCCTGGCAAGATACGTGGAAACCGTGCTCAGGTTAATCTTACCGTAAACAGTCTCGTACTGTCTTTTTACATCAAGTGATGAAAACCACACCCTGGGATACTCGAACCTCAGGAACATTTCAAGCCGCTCCTTTAATGTGAGGTCAGGTTGCGGGATATCATGGAGTGGTTCTGGTATGTTCCGTTCACTCTTCACAGCCGAGAGTATGAACTTTGTTGCTGACATGCTCCAGAATTCTCCCTCGAAGTCCGCATATGCCTTTGTCCCGTCTGGCTTGACAAGCTGGATGCTGATTTCATCGGCTTCTGTATCATTAATATAAGTAAGTGCCATTTCGGCAGCTCCCGCCCCCTTGAACTTTATGCTTCCTGCGTGTTTGCCTTCGATATCAAGCCGAATTCTCATAGTTCCTCAAAAAACAGGAGGCTGCCCGCCCTGTCTGGCGGACAGCACCACATCCGGATTCCCCTCCGATGTCTCCTTCTTGGGTGGAATGGTTGTGAACGACATGTCAATAAATGTATATTAGTAGTATATATGCTTTTCAATGGAAATAGGGGTTTTAATGGATTTTAATAGTTTTTAATATAAAAGAGCAGTTAAAAACAGTTATTTACTGTTTATTTGTTTTTATAATCGTTTTAACTTAATAAACATCATAAAATTTTCCTGTTGTTCTTAAAATGCCCTGTGAATCCATAGATTATTTTTCCACTTGAAACAGAGGGGTTACCTATTTTCAGTTAAAAACAGTTAATTACAATTTATATTCAAAAATAATCCTTTTTAATGCTTATTTTATTATTTATAAAGTAAAACAACATATGTAATCAGGATCAAATCTGCAATAAAAGAAAAAACAGGTAAAGAGCTTATTCCCCTTTCCTGATTAAAAAATAGAAATGGTCGTCTTTCTTATACAGTTTAATGAGCTGGTGCCCTGCCCTCTTTGACCAGCGCGGTATATCCTGGACAGCAGCAGGGTCATCCGTAACCAGTTCAAGCACTTCATTTACATTGAGCTTTTCCATTTCCTGTGTAGTATTGAATATCGGCACAGGGCAGTATAACCCGATACAGTCAAGTTTACTGTCCGGTTTTATGCTTTCTTCTTCATTCATCAAACCAGCCTTTACCTGTTAAGGATTGGAATGTTTCTTCCCTCAATTCGATAAAGCACATGCTGCTTCTGGAATCGCAGAAACATTAATAGGCGGATACCCCATTTAAATGGGATAACCGCTGGATGCGCTTTAGCATGTTCGGATGCGTGCTCATCATTTCCATAAATTTATCTGCTGAACTTATATTGACAGGTTTTGTCCTGAGAGCCATCAGTTCATTCATGTCAATGGTACCGCTGTTATCAAGGTCAATCTGGGAAAGTTCCCTGATTTCGTTTGAGGCACGTGACGGGTCACTTACAAAGAACGCTTTCATGCCCTCTGCCTGTTTCAAGGTGTCCCTGGGAATCCTTGCACTTCCGTATACAAGTTTATACAGGGCAGAGGCAAGGTGATGCGGGGAACTGCCAAGTTTTACCGCACCCTCGTCTGCATAGTATTCCCTTATTCTTGAAACATACAATACCATCATGTTGGTTATGAAATACAACACAAAAGCCGCTATCCCGATAAGGACGTTGTTTCCCCTGTCCCTTCCACCTGAGAACATGAAACTCCATGCAAGAAACCAGCATATCATAGGGATGACGCTTATCATCGTAATTACTGCAACATCCCTGTTTTTCAGGTGGGAGATTTCATGCGCAAGGACAGCTCTCAGTTCCTTTTCATCGAGAAGCTGCATGATTCCTTCTGTCACGCACACGCGCCCGTCCTTTGCCCATCTCCCGAAAGCAAATGCATTGGGTATGTGCGTTCTGGCAACACCAATCCTGGGTTTAGGGATTCTTGCATCCCTTGCAAGTTCCCCGACCATCCTGTGAAGTGCAGGTGCTTCTTTTTCATCCACGTACTTTACATGCATGGACCATTCAACCATCTTCGGTCCTATCATGTACTGTATAAACATCATGAATGACGCAAGTACGCCGTAAAAATAGATGCCGCCGCCGAGTCCCATAACATTTGCGGCAACTATTGCAATCGCATAAATTATGCCAAACAGCAGCGTCATTACCAGATATAATCTCAATTTAAGCCACATATTTTTATTCACCTGTTCTTTGTCTTAAAATCATTATCCTTAAATAAATAGTTTATCCACCTTTTGCCGCGCAGATATGAGTGGTTCCATTCCTGCAATTCTTGCTGCAAAAGCATCAGCCATGTGCTCAAGCTCGTGTTCGGTGGAATAAGAAAATGTCATGAACGATAGCTGTTTGAGAAGCGGTGTCCTTGAATTGTTGCGGATATGCCATGCCTCGTGTGCAAGAACTGCTTTTAATTCGTTATCGTCCAGCACCTCAAGAAGCCCCACAGACACGAAAATCGACCTGCCTGATGCGAAGGCTCTGGGAACGGCGGAATCATAATAATACACGGAAGCTGATGTGAGCCTGTCCACGAATTCCTGTCCCCATTCCATAATGCTGGCAATGGGTTTTGCATCCAGGCGCCTGATCAGTATTTTGTCATAGAACCTGAGCAATCCGAATATCAGTACAGTGGATACTACCACATAAGTGAAGTAAAGGTAAACTGTGAGCATCCCGCTGCACTGCATAATATAAAATGTTGCAAGGATTGCTAACAGGACAGCAAACTGTGCCGAAATGAATGTGAAAAGCCTCTGCTCTGGTCTTGTTCGCATCCATCGTGCGGCAAGTAGCGCTATGGAAACAACCACCAGTAAACCGATATACGGTGCAAAATCAGATAAGCTAAGGCACAAGCCTATGCAGTTCAGTTCACCTATTATGTTCATTTCTTACCACTGTATTTTGAGAAATTTTCAACTGCAAGCGGACCGAATGCGTCAACAAGGCTGTCCAGTACCCTTGTAGTAATCTCTGATGCGGCTTCCTCCTCTGAGAAAACAGGTGAGTAAACATACCTGACCCTGCCATTCACATTATCAACACTGCGTTTTGCATATCCTGCCTTTACAAGCCGGTCAAGTGTTCCTGCAATGCTTGTGAGTGGAATCTTTGTCTTTTCGGTAAGCTCCGAGGTCATCATATCGCCATCGGTCCATAATACCCTGAGTATGGCTGCCTCGATCGGACTGAAGAACTTGGTTAGTCCCTCGTTTGATATATTAATCTGGTCAAGCTTAACCATGTGTTTACAATTAACGTAAACTGATTTAAAGTTTGCGCCGCTTTGGTTAAGATAGCCAAGATAGCCATACAGTGTGTGTTTGTGCGGCAACTTTTAAATAATTTAACTACTTCTATCAGGAAACGGCATGATTACACTTACTGAGATACTGGGTTCTGAAATAGCAGGTGTTCCAGCTTCAAAACTGGCACTCTTTTTTACGATAATCTTCTTGACGCTTATTGTAAGGTCTGTTGTTTTATACATTTTGAATAAAAAAGTCGCTGAACTTGTAAAAAAAACCGAAACCGTATTTGACGATATGCTGCTGGATGCCGTTGTCAATCCTCTTGGCTATTTTATCCTGCTGCATGGTTTCTATATTGCCATAATCTCTCTCGGGCTTCCCGAAAAAATCAATTCGTTTGGTGTGTTAGAATTGGTGAATAATCTCTACCTCTTTGCATTCACGTTTATCCTGTTGTATTTTGCTTTCAGGGTAATTGACATAATCGGATATTTCATCATGCAGGAGGCAAAAAAGACAGAAAGTGCACTTGACGACCAGATTGCCCCGCTGTTAGTTAAAAGCCTCAGGGTTCTTGTCATCACAATGGGCACACTGTTTATCCTTAATAATTTCGGTTACTCTGTAACAACCCTTCTTACAGGACTTGGCATCGGGGGACTGGCATTTGCGCTTGCCGCCCAGGATACCATCAGTAACGTTTTCGGCTCATTTACGATTCTCTCTGACAAGCCGTTCAAGCTCGGCGACTGGATTAGCGTTGGCGACATTGAAGGCACGGTTGAGGAAGTCGGGTTCAGGTCAACGCGCATCAGGCGTTTTGACCAGGCACTGGTTACGTTACCTAACAGCCAGTTCATAAAAATCGGTGTTGTCAATTATTCGGAAATGAAAAAACGGCGGATTAAATTCAACCTCGGAGTAACCTACAGTACATCTGCATTAAGGATGACAGAAGTGGTAGAGGGAATCAAGAACATCATCAAGGAAGACAGTAAGTTTGACCACTCTTTCTACATGGTACGTTTCACGGAATTCGGTGATTATTCACTGAACATATTTATTTACTGTTTCACGCGAACTACTTCCTGGGATGAGTTCCTTGCTGTGAGGGAGGAATTCAACCTTAAAATAATGCAGCTGCTTGAAGAGATGGGTGTTGATATTGCCTTCCCGTCACAGACCATATATCTTGAGAAAGCCCCTGATAACAGAATGTCCCGGAAACCTTAATTTATAATGCCGAAAGGTTAGTGTGCTATGGAACTACATGAAATTGCCAGGGAAATCAGGGAATTCGAGGGGCTTACCCGCAAGAAGTCCATTGCCGACATCATTAACGTTTTCGAGAGTGTGCGATGTGAGTACTCAAACTGCGCTGTGGATTTCGGGGATGATGCAGCAGTAATCGATATTGGCGGTGAGGATTACGTGCTGTTTGCAGCAGACGGCATCTGGGGAAGGCTGATAAGCGCAAGTTCATGGTGGGCAGGGTACAGTTCGGTGCTCGTGAATGTGAACGATATTGCTGCCATGGGCGGGAAACCGGTTGCAATGGTAAACATCCTCTCGTCCGATAACAAGGAGACAATAAAAGAACTTATGAGGGGAATGAGGGACGGCGTAGCCAAGTTCGGCGTCCCTATGGTCGGGGGACACCTTCATCCTGACACGCCTTATACATCGCTTTCCGTGGCTATTATCGGAACTGTCAGGAAAGACTGTGTCATAAAGAGCAGCACGGCGCGTGCCCGGAACTGTGTGATTGTAGCTTATGATATGGACGGTAAGGTTGGTCCTAACTCACCTTACAGTTTTGATACGACGACAATGAAAACGCCTGAAGACGTGCGGAAAAAGTACAGTGTAATGGAAGAAATCGGACGGCAGAAACTGGTCTCATCCGGCAAGGACATCAGCAATCCGGGAATTATCGGAACTCTTGGCATGCTTCTTGAAACAAGCCGCAAGGGTGCACGCGTTGACATAGGGAAAGTTCCCGTGCCTGAAGGCATTGAGCTTATCCAGTGGCTGAAAATTCATCCTGCAACAGGGTTTATTGTCACTTCGCCTCCTGAGAACGAAGCCGGGATAATCCGTCTTTTTGGGGAAGCGGGATTAACGGCAGCCAGTATCGGTGTAATTGAAGACACACAAAAGCTTGATATTTGCTCAGGGGATGAGTGCGTAACTTTGTTTGATTTCAGGACTGATGTGGTTACAGGGATTACGCAGTAGGAAAAACTGAAATTGGTCATGCATTTTTCATTTTATTATATTTCATCAATAATAACATCCTCTCCTGTCCTGATACGAAGTATTTCCCTTTCAGTATCCATAGCCAGTTCTTCTCCCTGACTCAATCTTCCTCCAACCCATTTTTCCATCACCTTGCATGCGACCAGGTCACCTGTGACATTAATGGCTGTGCGGCTCATATCAAGTATCCTGTCAACACCAATTATCAGGGCAATTCCGCCTGTTGGTATTCCAACACTGCTCAATACCGTGGCAAGAATCACAATACCTATTCCAGGAGTGGAAGGTGTTCCAATCGAGGCGCCTACAACCGTAATAATTATCAACAACAATTCTTCTATTTTCAGGTCAACTCCAAATACCTGTGCCAGGAATATGGTAGCTACCCCCTGGTAAAGTGCTGTCCCGTTCATGTTAATAGTGGCACCAAGCGGAATTACGAACTGGGAGATGGATGGGCGCACTTCCAGTTTTTCTTCTGCGGTTTTCATGGACAGGGGCATAACGGCTGCCGAACTGGACGTGGAAAATGCGAGCAACATAACATCCCTGACTTTATTCAGAAAACCCAGTGGTCCCTCGCCGGATAATAAAAACACGATAATCAAATAAAATATTAGAAGGATAAAAAGACCGAGAAGTACGGTTCCGACATAGACTGCCATACCTTTTAAGGCATCAATGCCGATCTTAGTGGTAAATCTTGCCAGCAAACCGAATACAGCAAGAGGTGCCAGCAGCATTGCCCATTTTACAACAGTCATGCTAACTTCCTGAAGCGAACCTGAAAGGTCAAGAAGTGGTTTTGACTGGGCAGGAGACATGGAAACAAGTGCAATACCGATTATTATTGAAAATATCACAACCTGGAGCATCTGACCTGCCACCATTGCCCCAAAAGGATTGCTCGGTAGAAAGGTCCCGACAATACCTGATATATCGGTAAACTGGAATGATGGGGCTGCATCCTGGACAATAGTCGGCGCCCCGGTTTCCATGCCTCTGACAAGTTCACTGCTGATATATGTTCCCGGCTTTATAAATAGTGCAAGGCTGATACCGATACCTATGGCAACTGCAGTTGTCAGTATGAAATAAGCTGTTGCCCGAAGTCCCACTTTACGCAGCTGCTCCATATCCTCGCTGGCTGCTATCCCGCGGATAATGGATGCAATAATAAGAGGGATTACTATCATCTGCAGCAAACCGAGGAATATATAGCCTGGAAGAGCCACCCATTCCCCTATTATACCGGCAATTCCAGGGTCAATAAGTCCCACAGTGGGGCCCAGTATAATACCGACAAGTATCCCCAGAATCATCCCGATTAAAATCTTGAGCCATAACCTGCCTTTTACGTAAGTTTGCAAATGATCGCTTAACTGCTTGAGTGACCTCGGATGTATATATTCCAGGGACTGAAATGTTTTTTTACTTATCCCAAGCATAATCACCGCCACACATTCCTGTTTATTTCTTTGTATACATTATATACATTATATACATGTGGGTCTTATTATTCAAGCTGTCTGGGATATCCTGTCAGTACCTCATGCCCTTTTTCTGTAACAACAACCGTATCTTCAACCCGCACACCAAAATTGCCAGTATATAATCCGCAGTTGCCAACTGCTATAACCGTATTACTTCCAAGTGGTTTAGGCTCTTTCTCCCCGTGGAAGAAAGCATGACCTGGAGGGAGGGGCGCCTCTTCGAACTCTATACCCACGCCGTGGATGGGAGGACCGAAGATATGCTCTTCATGCCCCGCATCTTCAAGGACACCATGCAGCACCTTTTCGAGTTCTCCCACTCCTGTGCCGGCTTTGACTTTTGCAATAGTAGATTGCTGGGCTTTAAGGTAAAGGTCGTAAGCATCCTGCTGCTCTTTTGTTGGTTTGCCAACACTCACTGTACGGCAGATATCAGCACTGTACCCGTTGACTACAGGGTGAATGTCTATCATCACGAGGTCGCCCTGCTTAAGCTTCCTGTGTGATGGAAGTCCGTGGGCGATATTTGTGCGCTCTCCAGAGGATACATAACTCCTCCAGAACTCCTCGGCACCTGCCTGGCGCATGGCGTATTCCGCCTCGGCAGCAACCTGGCTTTCCGTGATACCTGGCGTGATAGCCCTGACAGCAGCTTTCATGCCTTCTTCTGAGACTTTTGCAGCCTTCCTGATATATCCTATCTCTTCGTTATCCTTGATAATACGCAATTCTGACATTACAGGGGTGCAGTCTTTTATTGCAACTTCCTCTGGCTTGGCATGGGGATGGGTCAGCATGTCCATCATGGACCGGGTAAGAAAAGTAT
Organism: Candidatus Methanoperedentaceae archaeon; assembly: GCA_014859785.1. GTDB lineage: Archaea > Halobacteriota > Methanosarcinia > Methanosarcinales > Methanoperedenaceae > Methanoperedens_A. The sequence continues at coordinate 10,377 of JACUTP010000007.1, forward strand.
GCTCAAGCCCAACGGCTCCTTTTTTAATTCCAAAATGTTCGAAGTAATGGGCAATTGAATGTATCATTCCCACTTCATTCTCAAAACCCGCAATCTGGTCGAAGTGTGCATGCTGCTTTACATCTTCAACATCGGTCTTTGGCACACCGAGAGCAACTTTTCCATCCTTTGTGATCATGGAAAAGGCACATAGACGTCCATCTCCTGTGAGATAGAACATATTTGCAGGTTTCGTGAGCAGTAAAGCATCAAGTTCTGCCTCTTCCATCAACTTGCTGCATTTATCAAGACGTTCCCCGTAACGATGAACTTTCATTTCTTAACCTCCTTTTTATTCCAGGTAATTTTGGCAGTAATATGATTAATTACTTGTTGTTTATTATCCCGTTTTTATCGAATGTTTTTCCCTGATTATAAGATTCTATCATTACTATTTAAGAGTAATGTCACAGCGCGTTGACCTGACAATACATGAAAATTCAAGGAGGCCGTATGACACTAAATGTAGCGGTCACTAATAATTCGCCATAATCGTTTTCAGAGTGTTTTTATACTCATCTTTCAGTGTGTAAATATTCCGGTCACCCTTCACATCAACCCTTAAAATACCGAGCCTTGTGTTCATAAGCCCGACTGTTGCTGAAATCCCCCTGTAATTTACATCAAAACCTTCCTTCTTCAGTAATTCAAAAATATCCTGTGTGGTAAAGGATTCACTATTCAGGAAAAATTTTAAAATGGACTTACGTAATCCTGTTTCATCTTTATTAAGGTATTTGTTAAGCCGGGTTTCTATCATGGTTTCAGGGGAGTTCAGTCTAACCACCATTCCGTCATATTGGAGCTTAAGAGTTTATACCTTTTCATGATATGGTTTAAAGGGGCGTCCTTTCAACAACAATCCCATTTTTCACAGGATACTTCTCTATGACAGAAACACAACACCCTTCTTCTTTTAACTCATCTTTCAGGTCTTCGGCTATCCACCACGCAGTCTCAATACCCCTGTTTCCGAAAGAATACATATCCTCAGTAACACACGCATCTTTGATGATGTTAAGGGCACAATCCCCTTCGATAACAGCGTACACAAGCGTCCCGTCATCAGTTACTTCATCAAAATCCCGTGCGCTCCTGCCGGCAATCCGTTTCAATCTCTCCCGAAGCTGCACCGCATCCTTGAACACGGATGAGCAAAAATGCAGCTTTTTGCCATGTAAGGATTCTGCAATTCCGATGCTGCCAGCCACGCCGGAAGAAACATTATCAGCAGTCTCATACCCTTTTCTTTTCAGTTCATCAGCATTCGTTTCCGAAAACTCAAGCTCGTTAAGGTTCAAAAAACCGCCAACCTCTTCCAGCAAAGACAGGATACCGCTGTAATCCGCGGTTATGCACGGGATTTCAATCCCTGCTGCAATACCAAGCTTTACAGCGGTTATCAGGGAATCCCTGAAAGGTGAGTTGTTAATATCCACCCACATATTTTCAGGCGGGTGGAACCTTATCTCATCCAGTCCTGCATCTTTTAAAGCTCCAAGTGTATCTTTCACGGGCGCCATACCCGTATAAAGATGGATATGGTGTGATTCCCCAAACCTGTCCTTAAGTAAACGTATATAATGAACCACCCGCTCCGGTTCAAGCAATGGCTCACCCCCTGTAATACCTGTACCAAGGGCATCCATTGATTCTGCTTCTTCAATCACGTCATTGTCATTCCACACCGCCCTCTCATTTGCAAAAACCGCATCTTTTCTCTGCCTTTCTTTTGAAACCGGGCAATAATAACAACCCCTCCCGCACACGCCAGTAACAAAAAGCACCATCTTTGCACCCCTGTAACAGAGAAGGCAGCCCTCTGGCAGGTAATTGGAAAAAGAACCTGATGAACCTGTTTTCATAATTAATCCCTTATATATTCACGGGGTCTTATTTTGCACGGCTTATAATAAAGTCACCAAGCGCTTCAAGCCTTGATTTTGCGAAACTGTTATCAAGGTTGCCAAGATGGCTTTTTGCAAGTTCAATCTCACTCGCTGCAAGTTCCTCAGCACGTCCAATTGATTCCCCGACAAGCTGCATGAGTTCCCCGTTGTTGCATTTCATCATTGTCTTGAGTGAAATCCCGGAATTCAAAGCATCAATAACCACAATTGACGGTCTGCCCATGAAAAGGTCTTTCCTCACAGGCTTGCCAAGGTCGTTTTCCCTGGAAACACAATCCAGGATATCATCACGCACCTGGAAAGCAATGCCTATATGGTTGCCGCATTTCCTCAGGCTTTCAACCTGTTCCTCATCACCGCCGCCGACAATTGAGCCAACCTCGGCTGCCGAACCGAAAAGGCATCCTGTTTTCCTGAATGCAAGGTCAAGATAGCTTTTCCTGTCATTAACATAATCCACAAGTTCCATGGCTTCCCCTTCACCCATGTAAAACAGGGAATCTGCTATGATACGCATGAGTCTCGGGTCACGGGCAGCGATTTTAAGCGAGAGGGCTGCAAGAATCTGGACTGTAAGAAGGGCAAGGTCTGTACCCCATTTTTTATGGATTGTTTCCCTTCCCCGCCTTTTATCGGATTTGTCTATTACATCGTCAAGGACAAGGGATGATGAATGGATTAACTCAATGGAGGCAGCAGCAAAACTGGCATTGTCCGCTTTCCCGCCAACAGCTTCTGCCGCAAGTGTCACAAGCGCGGGACGTATGCGTTTTCCTTTTGAAGCTATCGCATAAGCAACAGCAGCCCCGAGTTCTGGCGGCTTAACGTCAAGAAGAATGGATGAAATTTCCATGTCAACCATTTCTGCACGCGCGGCTAAAAGTTGTTCAATATCCATTTTCAATCACAAATCTAACTTTTCATTAATAGACATTTCGAGTTTGTACCCTGTTATCATCTATTTTGCGGTTTATTCCTGTTTTCAGACATTTAGTTTACTCATTCTTTCAACCGCTTCATTAATCCTTTCAACAGGGTTTGTCAGGGCAAACCTGACATAGCCTTCCCCTGATTCACCAAACCCTACACCTGGTGTGGCTACTATCCCTGCTTTTTCAAGTAACAATTTTGAGAACTCAAGCGAACTGCCTTCAATTCCAGCCCATACATAGAATGTTGCCTCAGGCGGCGTCACATCAAGCCCGAGTTCTTTCAGTCCCACAAGAAGGGCATCACGCCTTTTTGTATAAATACGATTCATGTCACGGACACAATCCTGCGGTCCCGAAAGTGCGGCAATACCTGCTTCCTGCACCGCTTCGAAAGCGCCTGAGTCAATGTTTGTCTTGACCTTGCCGATTCCTGCTATAATATCCCTGTTACCGACAGCGAAACCGATTCGCCATCCTGTCATGTTGTATGTTTTTGAGAGTGAATGAAGCTCAACTCCCACATCCATAGCACCTTTTGTTTCCAGGAAACTGGGTGCCTCATACCCGTCAAATGTCATCTCTGAATAGGCATTGTCATGAACAACCACAATATCGTTTTCATGTGCAAAATCAACAACCTCTTCAAAGAAGCTGGCTGTAGCTGTTGCAGATGTAGGGTTATTGGGATAATTTATAAACATCAGTTTTGCTTTTCTGGCAGTGTCCTCTGGTATGGCATCGAGGTCGGGGAGGAAATCGTTTTCTGAAAGTAACGGCATCCTGTAAGGCACGCCGCTGGCAAAGGTCGTACCTGTGGCATATACCGGGTATCCGGGATCTGGCACAAGCGCAACATCTCCCGGGTTCAGGAATGCAAGGGGTGTATGCGCCACACCTTCTTTTGAACCGATAAGGGCAAGAACCTCTTCTTCAGGGTTAAGGTCAACATTCATGCGTTTCCTGTACCAGTCGGCTGCTGCCTGCCTGTAAGACAACATTCCCACATAAGACGGGTAGCGGTGACGTGCAGGATTATCCACCGATTTCTTGAGCGCCTCGATGATGTGGGGGGGTGTTGGCATATCAGGGTCGCCTACTCCGAAATCAATAACGTCAATGCCTTTTTTCCTGATTTCGGCTTTTGCTTTATCAATTGAAGCGAATAAGTAAGGGGGTAATGAATTTATCCTGTCAGCGTACATATTTATCCTGGAATCTCCATGATTTTAATCATATTTAAGTTCTGACATTTCGGTTCTTGAACAGGGTTTCATACGTTTCCGTATTTGGCTCGATAGTTAAAAGTTTTAAGTGTCCCTGGTACCTGTTTATATGAATAACAAACTAAACTACCAGGTACTCAACAACCCCTTCGCTTACCCCCGTCCTTGCAATAACATCCTTCATGTCTTTATACGGTCTCCCTGCTATTATATTTCCTGCCTGCTTTTTCCCGACACCTGGCAATTCATGTATAAACCGTAACGGCGCACTGTTTATATCCAGGGGCACGGGAATCCCTGTAATAGAGCGGAAGCCGTGTCCTGTTACCATTACATCAAACTTCATACCAGGTTCAAACTTTGCAGGAATCCCGACAAGCAGAGGATATGAGGCAAGCTGCCGCCCGAATGTTATCTTATCAAAAACCTCGGTACGGACATCACGCAGCACCGTCCCGGCAGGCACAAGGCGGCGAAGCATTGGCAGGTCAATTTCATTCCTGGTTTTCTCTTTGTAGCGCAAAAACAGGTTCTTGTGCTTCTGCGCCAGCCAGTCATGCCCGTACATGGGCGTCCCTGCAAACGTCATAACCTGCCTGATGTTTACCCTTCGAACCAGAAGATTACTATCAAGAACTTTTTTCAGGAAAGCGTAGTTTAACCCGAACGTCTTTTCAGTCTCACCTTTTAGACCGTGCACGAAATTAATTCCAGGCAAAAGTTCAGGAAGACCGTTTGCACCCCGGACAGCCCCCACGTCGTTTAAGAGCATGATAGCCTCAAAAACCTCGTCAGGTTGTGCTTTTAAGTCGTTTGCCAGGATTACTGCCGGGTCAGCACTTTCCATCCCGAGCGCAGCAACGTCCCCTGGTGTGTGGTATTTTACTATAGTTTCTGCAATTTTCCGTGACTCTTCAGGGAACTGTGAAAGTGTAACAGGATTTGCATTATCCATATGAAGAACCCGGAGGTCAGGTGCAACATTCCTTATTCCGGTGTAAAGCTGCTCGATTGCACCAGGGTTCGGGATACCGTCTTCTGCCATGTACATGAATAAATCCGGCTGCCTCCCGAGCCTGAAATAGCGCGCACCGAAACTGTACAGCGCCGAAACCTCGGAAATGATATCACCAATCGCCCGGAAGTCAGGTTTCCCGTAGAACGGCTCTGTACAGAAAGAGCAGTGCGAATGGCGCGGGCATCCCCTGTATGTTTCAAGCTCGCACATAACATGCGGGAAATCGGGATGCTGCCTGATGATAAATGCCCCCTTTTCACCCCATCGTTTTATCTCGGACGTGGTTCTCATCCTGTGTCCCGCACTGTCAGGGTCATCCGGGCTGTCCATCAGGTCGTGGACAAAAGCCTCAATGTCCATTTTTGCAAGTGTAATGCCCTGTGTATCCAGTTCCTTTGCCCCGGTACCGCCTTCCTTTGCGAACCCCAGCCTGATAGGTCCGCCAAGAATCTTTATTCCTTCAACATGCGAAAGCTCACGTATTTCCTGAAGTGTAATTGGAGTTGCCAGGAGGTACTTGCCGGGAACCGTCATGCCTGCAACAATAATTACAAGTTCAAAACCGGATAATTTCATTCCAGACCGTACCTGGTCTATTGTGCGGTATGAAATCTCCTGCATCCTGACGCCTTTTTCAACCAGCGCCCCTGCTATGTACCTGGGGTAGGGTGCAAGGTAGGGCGGCACACCAAGACAGGCGGGCTCGTCCACATATCCGTCAATGATTAAAACACGCATGGATTTTGTAAATTATTGGTTATCTTTATGATGTTTCAAAATTAATTAACAGTTCCTATGAATGATATTTTCGAAATTGCTCGCACAGCACTTAAACTCACAAGAAAAGCAGGGGCTGACGAAGCCGAGATTTACTGCGTCAAAGGCAGGTCAGTGTCAGTTGATATCCAGCGGGATACCATCGACCTTGCAAAAGAAAGCATTGTTTCAGGTATCGGGATAAGGGCAATCAAGAACGGTGCCGTAGGTTTTTCAAGCACAAATGACCCGGAGCGTGTTGGCGAGGCATCGGTGCTTGCTGTTAGCTCCGCAAGTGTCAGGAAAGCCGACCCGCAGTGGACAGGACTTCCGGTAAAGAAAGAACCTGCACGTGTAAACGGGGTTTTTGACAGCAAAATTGCGGATACCGGAATTGAGGAATGTATCGACTATACCATGGAGATGATTTCAGGCGCACTGTCAATACCGTCAGTTGTTCCCACATCAGGTCATTTATCATCATCATCTTTCACATATCTCATTATTAATTCAAACGGCGTTGAAATTGAAGACTCACAGACAATGGTGCATGCATCAATGGATAACATAACAAAAGAAGCACCTCTGGCAACAGGCTCGGAATTTGACATGTCACACAGCCTTGATATTGATTTTTACAGGATAGGTGAAAAGGCAGCCCGGCTTGCCCTTGGTTCACAAAACGGGATAAGCACGCAAACCCGTGACACATTTGTTCTTCTTGAACCAATGGCTTTTGCAGACATACTTGAAAGCACGCTTGCAGCTTCCATAAATTCTGATAATGTCCAGAAAGGAAGGTCAGCACTTATCGGGAAAACCGGAAGTAAAATTGCAACGGAAGAACTTTCTATTATTGATGACGGAACACTTCCTGGCGGTATTGCAACAGCATCATCCGATGATGAAGGGACACCGTCACAGAGGACGGAAGTGATAAAAAACGGTATCCTGTTATCGTTCCTTTATGACAGCTACACGGCAGGGAAAGAGAAACGGGAAAGCACGGGGAATGGTGTAAGGAGTTCTTTCATGTCAACGCCATATACGGGATTGCGCAATCTTGTAATCGAGCATCCTTCGTTTGATGTTGTCGCAGAAACAGCAGACGGTGTAATCGTGAATAGTGTTATCGGTGCACATACTGCAAACCCGATTTCAGGTGATTTTTCGGTTGAGGCGCGTAATTCTTTCATAATCAAAAACGGTGAGATAACGTCTCCCATAAAATCCATGATGATTTCAGGTAATATCTTCGAGGTGCTTCAGAATATCGACGGTATCGGGAAGGATGTAAGGAAAATCGGTAATATCGTAACACCAGCTGTCAGGATTTCAAAAATGCGTATTATCGGTGAGTGAGTAAAATTAGCGGGCATCCGGGTTAAATTTCTTCACCCGGCACTATGGTTGTCAGCTTTACGTGTTTTACACCTTTTAAGGTCATAAGTTTTTCAGTAACAGTCTTGACATCATGCCCCTCCCCGCTTACCATCAGTACTTCCATGCATGTGTCATGGCTTATATGCATGTGGAGGGATGAGCGGATTATTTTCGAGAAATTATGCTCTATGTCAAGCAGTGAATTGACAAGTCCTCTCTGGTTATGGTCATACACCAGCGAGATTGTTCCCACCCTTTCGCCTTCAACCTCGCTCATCCATGAATAGTAGCGGATATAACCGCGTATTGCGTCCCTTATTCCCTCAGAGCGAGAAGAATAACCGCGTTTTGTTATAATCTCATCGAATTTATCGAGCAGGTTTTCGGGAAGGGATACTCCGATACGGGCTAATTCCTGTTCCATTTGCTCTTCTCCTGACAGTCAAATATAATTTTAAAGTTGATAAGCCTTTTCATTTACCCTCCTTAATCCCGTATCCTCCATATAATAATCAATCCGGCAACATTCACTGCCAGAATCATGCCAGCCGCAATCATTTCACGTTTACTGAATCCTGAGCCAACGTCCATAAAACTCAATTGTTTGTCAGAATCAAGGAAGAGCTGTTCTTCATATTTTCCTGCCGAACCCTTCGCTTCAATCCTGTAATTTGCATTTAACGGAAGTCCTGTAAAAACAAGCTCAGAATCAGAACCGCCTGTCACCCTGATACCATTATTCCATAACGAAACATTGTATTCGGTTTTCGAATTAACGAAAATACTTGCATAATTCTTGATATTGACAGCTTCCCCGTCAGCATACTGCAATGTATCAGGCAGGTCAAGAATACTCAGGAGTGTGGGTGCGATATCCTCCTGACCGTATTCACCACCCACTACACCGCCATTAACATTCGGTGAAAGTACAGCAAAAGGTATCCTCAGGCTTTCCTGCTGTGACGAATATTTCACTGAACCATGCCCGCCCCGCTGCGCTCCTTTTACGGCAAACGACATTCCGTGGTCAGCAGTGAAAAACAATGCTATATTATTCTCAGACGCCATCTCGTACAGGGAATAAAAATCACGGTCAAGGTCCTCTACAAGCATCACATAGTCATAATCCCCCCTGTAATGACCTCCGCTGTCAATTGTCCCCACATTGACTGTCAGTAAGAATTTCTGGGAAGGGTGATTTGTAACCATTTCCTCAACAACAGCACCAGCTGCATCTATCCCCCATTTATTATATGCTGAATACCTGTCATAACCGGTTTTGTTATCAAAATATTCCGGCATTTTCATTTTCCAGTCGTACATCATTTCATAAATTCCTTCATACGGTTTATTAGCCTGGATTGAAACTGAGGGGTTATTTATGGAATTGTCTGGTGCATACATGATAATATCCTGTTCTGCACGCATATTATAAAAGTCGCCTTTATGCATGATCGCAAGGTTCACAAAACCATGCCGGCGAGTAATGTCATAAATGGTAGCATCAGGGTAGCCAACAAGTTCCTCGTCAGCACCTGAATAACCTGTAACTATAACCGAATGGGCAATACCTGTTGAGGGTGTGGGTACTTTTACATCCAGTACCCGAGTTTCGAATGTAAGATTCGGTGCATCTGCTTTTAAAAGCCTGCTGCCGTCAAGCGCATATGGTGTATATTCCGGATAAAAATACGATGAACCGAGCCCGTCAACAATGAATAGAATCGCGCCGTTCGGTCTTTCGACATCATTCAATATTATCTCAGAAACGCCGTAAACAGCATTTGCCGTTAATAAAATTAATAAAACTGCAAAAATCTTTTTCATATTCATCCCGTTGATTGCCAGTATGGGACAGCGCGGATTTGAACCGCAGTCCAAGCGTCCCAAACGCTCGAGGATGGACCAGGCTACCCTACTGTCCCGCAAGGCGTTCCCTTAAACAGCCTGATAAGATAAAAAACTTGCTAACCTTTGTACTCACCTGCTATTACCTCCCGTATCCTGTCAGCAGTACGGGGACCCACCAGCGGTACTTCCATGAGTTCATCCCTTGATGCTGCCATAATCCTTCCAACACTGCCAAAATGCGTGAGAAGATTCCTTGCCACAACCGTACCTATGTCGGAAATGGATGATACAACATATTCCTGCTGTTCCTTCAAGGTGAGGGAAGTTTTTTTGCCGTGCAGGCTTATCTCCCTGCTGCCCCCTGCCTGCTCCCGTTTAGCCATTATATTTACCAGGGCAGCAGTATCCTCTTCATCCCTGCTGAATAGAATCGGGACACCGAAATCAATCACTATTGACGCAAGCACGCCGCGTATGGAATTCGGATGAATTTGCCTGGTAGTGTAAAGCCCATCACCTTCGATAATAAGTAAAGGGCGTTCAAAAGCACGGGCAAGGTCTGAAACCTGCCCGAACAAATCCCTGCCGTCCATCAGTGTACTGAGGAAATCAGCAACAGTTTTTCGCTCGATACCCACCCTGTTACTCACCACATAATCCCCCACTTCCAGTGTTTCCAGTATCACATTAACACCGAGTTTTTCAAGCGTTTTTGCAACAGCCGAGCGGATTTCCCGTTTATCAACAAAAACTTTAAGAGGAACATCTCCGGGTTCAGGAATAAGGAATTCTTTTTCAGGGAAATCAAATAAGTTCTTCTGTCCGACCGCAGAGGTATCACGCTTTTCATCTGTTTTTCCGCTAAAGTTCACGGTTTCTTGTTCATCCGACACATCCCCAACCATATCCTGTCCTGCATCCGGCAATCCCTCATCATTGAAACTTTTCATTGTCCGGAACATGCTCTTTTCCTTGTGGGTGCTGCTCCAGTAATATGCCTCGTCCTTTGAGCCTTTCGCCATTAGAACAACAACCCTGCCTGCCTGTTTCCTTCCGGTCCTGCCTTTGCGCTGGATACTTCGAATCTCTGACGGGACCGGTTCAAAAAACACCACAAGGTCAGTAGCAGGGATGTCCAGTCCTTCCTCGGCAACAGACGTTGCAACAAGTGTATTATAATCACCTTCTTTGAACTTCCGAATAATCTCAACCTGCTGTTTCTGGCTAAGACCTGTATCCTTATACCTGCTAGCCTGTCCCACAAACCTGACAGGTTTTACTGTATCACTGTCAGCATCTTTAAGTTGCTCTGTAACAAGCTCTGCCGTATCCCTGTAATTTGTAAAAACAATCACCCTGGACTGCGGGTTTTCATGTAGCTGCTTCCAGACAATATCCTTCACAAGAGCCAGTTTTGGATTGATTCCACCACACTTTGCAAGATGATACACTGTCTGGCGCATGTTCAAATCATCCATAAGGCGTCTGGCAGCTTTACTTCCGCTTTTTGACCGTGCTTCGTTCCCGAGCCGTTCAAAATATTTAGATAAGGCTGATACCCCCTGCGTTTCTGCAATTTCAATCGCATGGCTTACCTTGAATACCTCAGCAAGAACGGAGATTCCCTGGTAAACCTTCTGGTCAGGAAATGAGCGAAGCTGTGACTGGAGCTTTCCCTGGAGGGCAAGCATTTCCTTTTTTGAGAGTTTTTTCTGGTAAACCGGAATGAAACCAAGCTCACGCAATTTATTCAACCTGTCTGTGAGGACATTGTTCATCAGCTTGTTCAGTTCCTTGACTTCCGAAGGAACCTGCACATATTTCCACTCTATATCCTTGTCAAAAATATAGGGTTTAACATCCCTGTCTGATTCGGTTTTTATCTCAACGGATTTGATATGAAGATTCTCACACACCTCCTTTACCTTCTCATGGTCACTGCCAGGACTTGCAGTCATTCCAAGGACAAGCGGGTCCCTGTTTTGCTGAGCATACTTTTCAGCAATATATACATAGGCATAATTCCCGCTTGCCCGGTGTGCTTCGTCAAAAATTATACACGAAACATTTTCAAGGTTTATTTTTTTCCCCAGAATATCATTCTCTATAACCTGCGGGGTGGAAACAACAACCCGTGCATCCTCCCACATGGATACGCGTTTTTTAGGGGGAATGTTGCCGGTAAATAACACGATTTCCCCAGGAGGGATATTAACTGTGCTTCTTAAAAAAGCGACATGCTGCTCAACAAGTGGTTTTGTGGGAGAAAGGAGAAGGATTTTCCCGGCATCCATACGGGAAACCATGACAAGTAACGCAACTATTGTTTTCCCGAGACCTGTTGGAAGCACAACTAACGTAGATTTTTTAATGGCTTCCCCTGCAAGTGCGAGCTGGTACAGTCTTTGCTCAACAGTTTCGGGTTTTACAAGAGTGTGACTGATGTACTGTATATCACTCATTCGATGAATAATAACACGTAAGATAATAAATATAATGTATCCAGGGTGAAAGTATCAAAATACACTTCCGATTCATCATAGTTTAGAAGATAAATTTCAGACAAACTAAATTTTGCCTCAATCAGGTAAGCCTATTTCTCGACG